>JAZNUF010000219.1:0-3903 GCA_045592185.1 Candidatus Flemingiibacterium sp. | reverse complement strand
CATAATAAATCACCTCTTAATTTTATTATAACATATTCTTGCGGAAACCGCAACACAATCGGTGCATTTTTTTGCGAATTCTTTGATTCTTTTTACATCAGTTTCTTTGGATATCTTGACTTTTTTCTCAAATTATGGTATCATAAATTTATAAATTGCGAATGCTATCATTCGGGAGGACGAAATTATGTATTACATCGGAATTGACCTTGGCGGAACCAACATCGCGGTAGGAATCGTAGATTCAAATTATAAGCTTGTGGTTAAGGGAAGCGTTCCCACCATGGCGTCCCGCGATGGCAAAGAAATCATTAAGGATATGGCCGACCTTTGCGCAAAGCTTGTGGCGGATGCGGGTCTGACTTTTGACGATATTGAATATGCCGGAATCGCTGCCCCAGGCTCTGTAGATCCTGAAAAAGGAATAGTAATTTATGCAAACAATCTCCCCTTTGACCATTTTGCCATTGCCGATGTTCTTAAAAGCTACATACCGATAAAGCGTGTATTGCTTGAAAACGATGCCAATGCAGCAGCACTCGGTGAAGCTGAGGCAGGTGCGGCAAAGGGCGTTCAGCACGCGGTTATGATTACCCTCGGCACCGGTGTCGGCGGTGGTATCATCATCGGCGGTAAGATATACTCCGGTTTTAACTATGCCGGAGGCGAACTTGGTCACATGGTTATAGAGCATGACGGAGTCCACTGCTCCTGCGGCCGTGCAGGCTGCTGGGAAGCGTACAGCTCTGCTACAGGCCTTATTCGCATGACAAAAGAAAAGATTGAAGATTGCCAAAAGCGTGGAATACCCACTCTTATGGAAAATAACGGTGGAAAAATCAGTGGAAAAACCTCCTTTGCCGCAATGCGTGCAGGAGATATTCCCGCTAAAGAGGTGGTAGATATGTACATATCCTACCTTGCTTGCGGTCTTACCAACATCATCAATATGTTCCGACCGGAAATCCTTGTAATCGGCGGCGGTATCTGCAACGAAAAAAACTATCTGACAGATCCGCTTAACGAAATCATCGAACACGAGGTGTACGGCGGAAGTGCTTCTAAATCCACCGTCATAAAAATTGCCGAGCTTGGCAATGATGCAGGAATTATAGGTGCCGCTGTTCTCGGTCTATGATGATTTTTTGAATTTTGAACCATAGGACGGGCGGAAGCTGCCTCTCGGCGGTTTTCTCTCGTCCGTAATCTTATTTTTATGATTAAACAAAAACTTCCTGTTGTCCCTTTGATTATAGCAGTATTTTGGCTTATAGCTCTGGCTTTTGCCACAAGATATGACCTCGAAATTTCCCTCGCCATTGCTGATGAAAATTCTTTCTTCGGACGTGCGCTTGAGGTTTTAGGTGAGCCCCCGGCGATTCTTTTTACTTCCTTCAATTTTTCGCTTATGTTTTCTCACTTTGTGAAAAAATTCCACAAAACATGGAAAGATATACTCTTTGCCATTCTAACTCTTGTGGGCTCGGTGGGAACTGTCATTTTCACCGTCAATACTGTATCAGACTATCTTCATATCGGCATCGCACCGGGAGTCCTTTCATCAATTATTGTCGGAGCAATTATATTAAATTCGCTGCGAATCTCAAAAGAATCGGCAGATAAATATTTTTCTGTAGCTTGCCGCTGCGCTGCGGTGGCATGCGCAACTTTTGTAATTATATGGCTCATTAAGTTAGGATGGGGACGGGTAAGGTTCCGTCAGCTTGAAGACCTCGCGGATTTTACTCCTTGGTATCTTCCTCAGGGCTTCAACGGATATTTTTCCTTTCCCTCAGGCCATACGGCAAACGCCACGGTAATTTGCACTGCCGCATACTACCTTGATTTTACCCCCAAAAACCTTGCAAAAATTAAGCCTATAGTTTATCTGCTTCTTGGAATTTGGGTTATACTTCTTGCCCTCTCAAGGGTATTAGTTGGTGCTCATTATCTGTCCGATGTACTTTTTGGAGGGGCAATCACCTTTGCCCTCGTATATTTAGCAAAACCGAAAAACCCTTTACAATAACGGAGTATCTATGGTAGAAATAACGAGCATCGAACCAAAATCCATCGCCGAAAAGCATGGCATCAGAGCTGGGGACATACTGATTTCGCTGAACGGTCACGAAATCCGCGATGTTCTCGACTATCGCTTCCGTTTGTGCGAAAAGAAGCTGACACTGAAAATCCATCGCGGGGCGGAGCTTTTTGATGTCACAATAAAAAAAGGCGAATACGATGATATCGGACTTGGATTTGAAACCTATCTGATGGACAAAAAGCAATCCTGCAAGAATAAATGCGTATTTTGCTTCATCGACCAACTCCCCTGCGGTATGAGGGATACCCTTTATTTCAAGGACGATGATTCCCGCCTTTCTTTTCTCATGGGCAACTATATTACCTTAACGAATCTCCGGGATGAGGACGTGGAGCGAATAATCGAAATGAAGACCTCCCCCATAAATATCTCCGTCCACACTACAAATCCCGAGCTTCGGATTAAGATGATGAGAAACAAACGGGCAGGCGAGGTGCTCTCCTATATGCGCCGCTTTGCCGATGCAGGGATATCTTTAAATTGTCAAATTGTCCTATGTAAAGGTTTGAATGATGGCGATGAACTGCTTCGCTCTATGGAGGAGCTGTCAACCCTGTTCCCCTCTCTTTTGGGAGTATCCATCGTCCCATCAGGGCTTACGGACCATCGGGATGGGCTTTATCCTTTGGAGCCTATATCTTCGGATGACGCCGCCAAAACCATTGACATAGTTGATGCTTTTGCAGAAAAATGTGTCGCTAAATACGGCTCGCGGCTGTTTTTCTGCTCGGACGAAATGTACCTTAAAGCAGGGCGTGAAATTCCAGATGAGGATTATTACGAGGGATATCCACAGCTTGAAAACGGCGTTGGGATGATTCGCTCGCTACGATGCGAATTTGAGGATGAACTTAATTTTTTGTCCGATTACGACCTTGAAAAAGAACGTCATATCACCATCGCCACGGGTTACGCGGCGTATGATTTTATAAAAGGGCTCACAAAAGAGCTATCCTCTCGCATACCATCCCTGAAAATAGAGGTATATCCTATAAGAAATGATTTCTTCGGGCATAATATCACCGTAGCCGGTCTTGTGACAGGGCGGGATATGATTTCGCAGCTAAAGGGTAAAAGCCTTGGTGAGCGTCTTTTGATTCCATCCGTTATGCTCCGCGCAGAGGGGGACAAGTTCCTTGACGACATTACCTTAGAGGAGCTTTCCGAGTCCCTCCGCGTGACCGTTTACCCCATAGAGTCAACGGGTGCTTCCTTTATTTCAAACATACTTTACGATTAATAAACTACCTAAATTACAGAAAGTGGGTGAAACACAATGTCAAAACCCGTTATAGCAATAGTCGGCAGACCAAATGTGGGCAAAAGCACGCTGTTCAATAAGCTTGTGGGCGAGCGAATTTCCATCGTTGAGGACATCCCCGGCGTAACACGCGATCGAATTTATTTTGAAATTGAGTGGAATGGCAGAGCTATGATTTTGGTAGATACCGGCGGTATTGAGCCAAAATCCGATGATATTATTCTTCGACAGATGAAAAATCAAGCGGAAATCGCAATTAATACTGCGGACGTTATCGTATTCATGGTCGATGTAACCACTGGACTTACCGCCGCAGACCGAGATATTGCCACCATGCTTATAAAAAGCTGCAAGCCTCTTATTCTGGCTGTGAACAAGTGCGATTCCATCGGCGCACTGCCTATGGAATTTTACGAATTTTACGAGCTTGGCATAGAGGGTGAACCTATTCCCCTGTCAAGCGTTCACGGTACCGGTTCGGGAGATTTACTGGACCGCGTACTTGAGCTTTGCCCGGCGGACGAGGAGGTAGAGGATG
>JAZNUF010000218.1:0-3913 GCA_045592185.1 Candidatus Flemingiibacterium sp. | reverse complement strand
CTTTCGAGGGACGGGTCAAGGGGGATTTTGGCGAATTCGGTTCTTTCAAGGTATATGACCTTGTTGCAGACTGCTTCAAGCATTCGTTTCACTTGATGAAATTTGCCCTCGGTAATTGTGAGATAACCTGACATACAATCTTCACAAAGAGAGAGGCGAGCCGGTTTTGTCAGCTCTCCATCAAGAGTGACTCCGGCTTCAAGGCGAAGTCTGTCTTCCTCTGTAACCCGTTTCTCAGAACGGAAGAAATATGTTTTAGGCACATGGCTTTTTGGTGACAACAGCCGATGGCAAAGTTCGCCGTCATTTGTAAGAATCAAAAGTCCAAGGGTGTTTTTGTCAAGCCTTCCGCATGGGAACAGCCCTAATTTTTGTTCTCTTTCGCCGAGCAGTGACAGCACCGTAGCTTCACGTAAATCCTCGGTTGCGCTGATATAGCCCTCGGGTTTGTTCAGCATGATATATGTATACTTCTTGTACTCAACGACTTCACCGAAATAGGTGATTATATCTTTTTCGGGGTCAATGTGGACATCGGAGGATTTTGCGGCGGTACCGTTTACCGTGATTTTGCCACCTTTTATTGCCTTACGGCATTCTGAACGGCTGCACAGCCCCATCTCAGACAGAAATTTATCTATTCGCATTTTATGCCTGCAGCTTTCGACAGGCGAAAGCTTCCTTTTTGTTGCTTTCTTGCAAAATTAAATTAAGAGGGTTATATAAACAGCTCAATAACTGCGCTGCAGATGAAAATGGAGGAGATACCAAAAATGGCAAGTCCGATAATGAAACCAAGTAAATAGTCATGAAATTTGTCCGCTTGGCGAGGGTCTTTAAGACGCACGGGCTTCGGACGGACCGCATTTTTTACTGGCGGCGTATGCCTGGTTTTCGGCGAAACAGGCATGGGAGAAATTCGCTCTCTTGAAGAGCTTGGTGTAAGAGATTTCACACGGGGGGCGGAAATTTGGGGTTTTGTAGTTGTCGGCTTGTTTACGTTTCTCGCAGGAACATAATTTCCTCTTACAAGTTCCGGCGGAGGACCGCCGAAAGGTACATTTGACATTTGTCAGAGCCCCCTTTTCTGAAAACAGTCATTTATAATTTAAAGTATTGCCTGCATAAGTATATTTTAACATATTTCGGTGAAAATGTAAAGCAAATTTACAAAAATTTTCGATAAACTCTTGCTAAAAACGAAAAAATCTGTTACAATATTGATAATAGACATTCAGACGGGAGGGGGGACATGTGTCCGCACCCCGTCAATTTGTGCTTTGAATTTACATAAAACAGAAAAAAGGTGGCAAGTTTGAAAAATGAATCTTTCAAACAGTGTTTTGTGGCTTACATTGCCGCAGCGGCAATGTTTTGCTCCGCAAACCGGCCCCAATTCCACGAAAGGGAAGCTTTTGCTCTGCAAAAGCTATGGTCACATTTATGTCAAATATATTTGATTTGTTCAAAAAGATAGAGAAGGGCGCAAATAACACCGCACCTATAACACATATCGTAGCAGGGCTTGGGAACCCGGGGAACGAATATCTTCGCACTCGTCATAACGCGGGATTTATGACTATCGACTATATCTCAGAAAAATTGAATTTTTCTGTTGACCGCGCAAAATTCAAGGCTCTCGTTGGTGAAGTGGTGATAGGCGGTGAGCGTACTCTCGTTATGAAGCCTCAGACCTATATGAATCTGTCGGGAAATGCGGTTGCCGAAGCGGCAAGCTTTTACAAAATCCCTGCAGAAAACATTATTCTCATCTGTGACGATATTAATTTAGCTCCCGGCAAGCTTCGCATTCGCAAAAAGGGAAGCGATGGCGGGCAAAAAGGACTTCGCTCAACTATCGAGCAGCTGGGGAGTGACGCCTTTCCCAGAATTCGTATGGGTGTCGGAGCAAAGCCCCATCCCGACTATGACCTTGCCGCGTGGGTGCTGGGAGAAATTTCGGGAGCTGACCGGGAGTTGTTTTTTGATGCAATGGGAAAAGCCTGCGATGCCCTTACGCTCATCATTTCCGGCGATATTGACCGCGCCATGAATTTATATAACTGAGGTAAAATTTCCATATGAGCCATAAAGTATCGGTGATTTCCGAAAGTATACAGTTGGAGCGAGAGTTTGACGATATCTTAAAAGCTGTCATAGGGCGTCAAGGTGAGCTTGTCCATCCCATCGCGGTAAGCGGACTTTCCGAGGGCGCAAGAGCCGTTTTTTACTGCGGTATAATAAAATGCATAAGAGAAAAATTCGGACTTCCGGCACTCATTATCGTGCCCGATGAAAAGGACGGACTACGCCTTAACAACTGCCTTTCGGAGCTTGGGTTAAACCCTATTATGTACCCCCTGCGTGACTTTGTTTTTCACAATATTACCTCCTCGCGAGAGTATGAATATGAACGTCTTCGAGTTCTTTCTGCCCTTGCAAATATTGGCGAGGAAGGAACGGCTTATGATTGTATAATTGCAACTCCTGATGCGGTGATGCAGTACACTATGCCTATTGAGATTCTCAAAAAATCTACGCTGAAAATAGATATTGACAAGTCGCTAAATCTGAATGAGCTTCGGCTTTCTCTTGAAGCCTGCGGATATACCCACAGTGAACTTGTGGACGGCGTGGGACAGTATTCGATTCGCGGCGGAATTGTGGATGTTTTTCCGCCTCATGGAGAATATCCCATAAGAATTGAGCTTTTCGATGAGGATATTGACCGCATGGGAAGCTTTGACATTATGACTCAGCGAAATATAGAAAATATCGAAAGCTTTACAGTAACCCCTGCAAGGGAGATTGTGACTGACAGGGAGGGCCGTGACGCGATTGCCGCTGCTATTGGGGGGCAACTGAAAAAAGCAAAAGACGAGCGTGTCAGAGGGGCGTTGGCATCGGAGTTGGAAGCTATCCACGGCGGCGTGGAGCTTAATTTTATTGACAAATATATCTCTCTCATATATGAAAACAAAACCACCCTTGCCGATTATGCTAAATATGGGGCAGAGGCCTGCGGATTCACCCATCCGCTGATTTTCGTTCAAGAGGAAAACAACTGTACCGACCGCATGAAAACCTACGATTTTCATATCGGCAGCGAAATTGAGGGGATGCTTGAGAGGGGCGAAATTTCTCCAAGGTATGCGGATTATTCCCGAGGTATGGATTATTTTACCGCTTTCTGTGACAGAAGCGGTGCGCTGCTCTGTGACACCTTTACAGCAAATCATACGGGGCGTAAGCTGTCGGGAATGTATTCTTTCCGTACAAAGCATACGGTATCTTATGCCGACAATATAGAACTGTTAATTGAGGACATTACAGGATACCAAAAGGGCAAATTCCGCACAGTTGTTTTGACGGAGAATGAAACCGCCGCGAAAAATATAGTAAATACTCTGAATGAACGGGGACTTCGCGCTGTTTTTGGGGAGGTGGAATACGGAATTCTCACGTTGCCCGAAGCTACCACACTTGTTCTTGCAGGTGTTAATCTTGTGGGATTCGAGCTTACCGCCACGAAGTTTGTCCTTCTTTCAACCTATCAAAACCCAAGCTCCTATTCAAGAACTATTTTGTCCCGCGGAAGAAAGGCTAAAAATAACCGCTCTTCCCAAGAGAAAATTCTCTCTTACAATGATTTGACCGTAGGAGATTTTATAGTACACGCTAACCACGGTATAGGTATGTACATGGGAATAGAACAGCTTTGCGTGGTGGGGGTTACCAAAGATTATATAAAAATCAAATACGCAGGTGATGACCTGCTTTATCTGCCCACCGACCAGCTCGATATGGTGTCGAAGTATATCGGTGCTCATTCGGAAAACGGTGGAGTGCGATTGTCAAAAATGGGCGGTACCGATTGGGTGCGCGCTAAGACCAAGGCGAAGGCGGCGGCAAG
>JAZNUF010000217.1:0-5623 GCA_045592185.1 Candidatus Flemingiibacterium sp. | reverse complement strand
CGCGGAATGGGCGGTATACATGACCGTGGTACTGCGCTTGATATTTCGCTTATAGATTCCGAGGGAAATGAACTGGAAATGCCTACCCCTATGCACACATTCACAACCGATTCGGCGCGAAACAGCACCAATATGACAGATACAGCGCGGGATAATATGAACTATATGACAGATGTAATGGTTTCCTGCGGCTTTACCTATATTAATTCCGAATGGTGGCATTTTCAATGTGTCAACACAAAGAATTATCTGCCTACCGACCATCCCATTGACTCCATTCCGCTTGTTCCCTCTGAGAACGAGCTTGAAAGATAGGGGGTATCGGATATGAATCAAACAGATATGAATCGACAAAGCACTGCAAAAGAAGCGCCTTTGCTTCTGCCGGTACCAACACTTCCGCCGGAGCGTAAAGCCCCTGCGGCTATACGATCCATCGCACTTATAAAAACACCGGGCAAACCGGATACCATGCGTATCGTTATAAAACGAGATTTGGCAGTAAAGCTGGAAAGCTTCACCTTCAGATACCGTTTTTCTTCCCTTCCCGTCTACGCATCTGACAGTACACACAAATTTTACACCTACCTTTATGAGGATGACGACATTAATTCAGCGGAACTCATAACACTAAGCAGTGCCATCCCCCAAAACCTTACCGGAGATGGATGCAGTGCATATATTTCCGAGATTAGGCTGACGGACGGGCAAATACTGACATTCGAGCCCTCTGAATTCCGCTTTGTGCGCCGTCCGGTAAACAAAGCTCGCGAAGTACAGCCGCCATCGGTTACGGCTGAAAGAAGCACTGTCCCTTCCGGCGGAATTAATAAAAATCCCCCCCGGAATACCGGCGCTAGTAAGCCGGCTTCACCCGACAAAAGGTTTCGCCGAATCATAATTATCCTTGCTGCTCTTCTTGCGATCTTTATTGGGGAGATTATCATAGGAACGGCGCTTTCACGCTATCTCGGTGTCAGAAATTCCACTGACGCGCTTATAAAGGACAACCTTTTCAATGAAGCCTATAAAATAGCCTACGATTCCGAATATGAGAGTATTCTTCAAAATGTTTGCGAAGAAGCGGTGGAATATTACATCAGCAAGGGGGATCTTGAGTCGTCCTATGTTTATGCCTACGGTGCACCGAGCACTTCCCTTCGCGGTGTAGCTATTGATTACGCCGCCGCAAAAGCGGTTGATGAGGACACGGGAACTATCAATGAAAATGCTTTCCGCGTGGCAAAGATGACCGAAGATGACGAAAAATTCTCGTCCATTGTTCGCTCGGTATGTGAAATACTCAAAATCCATGGCGATTACGTCAATGCGCTTCTGGTTGCAAGCGAGCTTCGTTCTGCAGAGGAGCGTAGTGAATATGAAAATGCTGTGTTTTATGACGCTCTTCATTACTACATTTCAGGTCATCGTTACGATGAAGCAGCCACATTCATTGAGGAGCTTCCGAATATTGCAACCTTTGATATTTCAAAGGAAAGCGCTATACGTGCCGCCTTCGAATGTTGTGCAACGCTGGATGACAACGCAGGTATCATATATCTCACCTACCGTTACCCCGAATTCGCCGATACATACTCCGGGAAAGCCGGAATTGATGCGGATGACCCGGGCGTACGCGCGGGGCTTGCTATCATCTATCCGGTGCTCACAGAGGAGCAAAAACGCGATTACCATGCTCAAGCCATTTCGGTATGGAATGAGAATATCCGCATAATTAAATCAGGAGAAATCGCAGGCACAGGAATAAAGGACGCTGTTTCCATAGACACCAACGGAACTATGAGTCTTATACTTCGCTCTAACGGAAACGTAAACGCAATTCCCCTTAAGGGAGCAACGCTGCCTTATACCGTCCCCACCTACAATGATGTTATACAAGTTGTACTTGGCGAGGGCCATTCCGTTCTGCTCCACGCAGACGGCACGGTAAGCGCACTGGGCGACAACACCTACGGTCAATGTGACGTGGGCGATTGGAAGGATATCGTTTCGGTGGCTGCAGGACAGCGATTCACAGTAGGTCTTAAAGTAGACGGTACTCTCGTTGCCACAGGCTCAAATTCATGCGGTCAGTGCGATGTTAGCGCTTACCGTAACGTGGTTGACGTGGCAGCCTGCAATCAGACAACCGTAATGCTCTTTTCCGATGGCACCGTAATGGTACGCGGCTATCGCTCAATGGGCATTTCCGATGTAGAAAAAGTCAAAAATGTAACCCGTCTTCGCGCAGGTGCATCAGCAATTCTTGTGGAAAAGCAAGATGGAACATATGAGCTCTTCTCAGGACAAATTGGCGGTTCTTACGGAAATCCGTACGATTGGCAAAATATTGAAGCATTTGATGTTGGACTTGTCTGCATTGCAGGCATTGATACATCAGGAACAGTCCATCAAGACGGCGACGGTTTGCCGAATAACTAACACGCAGGGAATTTTACATGAAGAAAAAGAAATCATTAACGAAAACTGCTGAGGCAGTCAAGGTGAGTGACGAGCAGATAACCGCGGCCGCGGAATCTTTAGAAGGCACTCCCGAATCCAATACCAACGAAAGCAGTGATGAGCTGCCCTCCGAGGAAGTATCCGAGGAGGTATGCCAAGACTCATCCGTGGAGGATACGGAAAACTCCGTTGATGAATCCCCGGAGAGCATCACCGCGGACTCCGAAGAATCATCGGAACAAGAATCCTCCCCTGAAACGGATGAAGAATCAGCGGATGAATCCGATGAAGAAATCAATTCGGAATCTGCGGACGGCGAGTCGGACGATGAGCAGAATAAAGATAACAAGAAGAAAAAATTATCTGTGAAGTCGGTTCTGCGCATATCCCTAATGACTTTATCGATAATTTTGGCGGTAATACTGCTGGCGCTGGCAGGGCTGCTCGGCTACGGGGCACTTCCCCACAAAACCGAGATAGGCGAAAAAGTAAAGCTTCCCCTAAAAGATTCTCCTCTCCTTTCGTCAGTCTGCCATGTCAAAACCAATCTTGACGGGATTGATACAAGCACACTGGGTAAGCATCCTCTGGAGCTTGAGTTTTTTGGGTTTATAAAAATCAACTCCACTCTCGTAGTACATGACAGCACTCCCCCGAGTATAACTGCACACAACTTGTACATTCCGCGAGGAACGAATGTACTACCCGAGGAATTTATCAGCAAGGCTGTGGATCTTACAGAACTTACATACAGCTTTGCAAACAAGATTGACACCGAAAAGGGTGGCAAGGTTACTGTACGTGCCACCGATGAATGTAAAAACAAGTCAACACGCACTGTCAAGCTTTCCGTAAGCGACCTGCTGTCAGACCACGTAATCGAGCTTGGCACATTTAAGACAACTTTTTTGTATAAGCTTCAAAAAAACGAATGGCTAAGCGATATTGATCTTAGCACTGTTAATTTCTTTGAATGCGGTACATACCGTGTTACGGGGAAATTAAACGGTGAAAATTGCATTTTCAGCGTAACTGTTGCTGACACGACCGCACCGACAGCCAAGGCGTTGTCACGGGATATTCTTCTCGGTCAGCCTATCGAGGCCGAAACGCTTGTTGAAAACGTAAAAGACAGGTCAGATGTAATAACATACTTTGAATCCGAGCCGAATTTTGACACCCTCGGAATACAGGATGTCAGCATCATACTTGAGGATGAATACGGCAACGATACCAAGCTTAACGCAAAGGTCAATATACATAATATCAGTCCTGCCTTCGTGATTGAAGCAGGTACGCCAACAGACGTATTTGAAAACGAGCTTTTCGCTAATATTGATGAGGACGACCTTCTGCCATGCATTGCAGATGACCTCTCCACCGAGCAGCTCCCCGTTGGTGCTCATGAGATACAGCTTGTAGGCAAGTATTCAACAATACCCATAGAAATTACGGTTAAGGACACCGTCCCACCAACACTTTCTGTAGAACAGACCACCGTGTACACCGGTACAACACCGGATGCAGCCGATTTTATAGTTGATTGTGTTGACGCCTCTGATGTAGAATTCACATTTGCTGAAGATATAGATACATCTGCCCCCGGTGAACAGACAGTGACTGTAATAGCAACCGATGCGGCAGGCAACTCTACAAGCGCAAGCACCACAATGTATATTATAAATGACACCGCCAGACCTGTCATTTACGGTGTTAAACCCCTTACCGCCTTAGAAGGCGAAACCGTGTCTTACCGAAGCGGAGTTTACGCCTTGGATGACAAGGATGGCAAGGTTGCCGTAACTGTAAATTCTTCCGGTGTAAACACGAATGTCGCAGGAACCTATTATATAACATACACCGCCACCGATTCATCCAAAAATACACGAACTGTTACCACAACGGTTACTATTAAAGCCGTAACTCGCCAATCAGTAAATGAGCTGGCAGATAAAATCCTTGCAACCATCGTCACCGACACTATGGATTCACGGCAAAAAGCGCGGGCTATATACGCTTGGTGCGTAGCAAACATCAGTTATTCAAGCTCCACAAGCAACCTGATGGGACATTTCAATAGGGCTGCATATTCCGGCTTCACGAAGCATTACGGAAACTGTTATACCTACTATGCAGTCGCAAGTGCTCTTCTGACACGGGCAGGAATTGAGAACATTGAGATTCACAGAAATGACTCAAACCGTCCCCACTATTGGAATTTGGTAAAAATAAATGGCGCATGGTATCACTTTGACACCTGCCCACAGCCCGCCCCCTACAGGCTTACGGTATTCTTGCTCACAGATAGTCAAGTTAGAGCTTTCCCGTTAAGCTACTATTATAATTTCGATGCAAACAATTATCCTGCCACTCCGTAAATGAAAGGAATAAAAAATGAAAAAACTTCTTACATTAATTTTGGCTTTAGCTCTCATCGTCACCTTGTCCGCCTGCAACGGAGCAGATGACGAAAACGGCCCCACTCAGGGAACAAGCGGTGAATCTGTGAATGATTCTGAGGAAATTACTGACGACACCACACAGTCCGACACCATCGCTGACAACACCGTTGATACATATACTCTTACGCTCGATAACGGCGTAACCGTAACAATAGGCGGACCCGCCGATGAATTTATCGCCTTGGCAGGCGAGCCTCTTGACTACATGGAAGCCCCCAGCTGCATCCACGAAGGCTTTGACAAGGTTTACACCTTTGACGGCTACAGCGTAACCACCTCCCCAAGCGCTGACGGCGAACAGTATATTGCGGAAATCTCCTTAATTTCCGATGCGGTTGCTCTTGAAAACGGCTTAATGATTGGAAGTGATTCAGCGGTTGTTGAAGTAGCTTTCGGTACAAATTTTGAAGAGCAGTTCGGCGTCAGAAAATACATACTTGCCGGTGCGGCAGTTTCAATTATATTTGACGGTGATATTGTGACCGGTATCACCATATCTTCAACAAATTCTTAATACTAACAACACCATAAAATATCTATGAAAAAAGCGATGATACCGACCGTATCATCGCTTTTTTATTGGTAGTGGAAATAAACCCCCGGTTCTACCGGGGGAGCGGTAAGACGCTTCAGTAAAGACAAAACCGGCGAGCTGCAAGCAAGCCGAAATATTGAAACAATTAAGCCTCCGTGATATA
>JAZNUF010000216.1:0-11595 GCA_045592185.1 Candidatus Flemingiibacterium sp. | reverse complement strand
GAGGGACAACCGAGGCAGTGCATACCTATCTCAAGGAAAAACTGAGCAGTTTCACGGTCAAAGTCAAGAACATCGCCAATAATAGAATCTTTTGTAACCTTCATTTCAAATACTCCTTAAAAAACATTATACAATATTATTATAACCCCAATTATCCGATTTGTCAACGATAAAGTGAGTAAACTTGGCAAAATAAAAGTAAATTTTTATATACATCTTGAAATTTTTTATATATTGGCGTATAATTATATTGTAAAACACATTTTTTGGGAGGAAACAGTCATGGATTGCATTTTCTGTAAAATCATCGCGGGAGAAATCCCATCAAAAAAGGTATACGAGGACGACAATATGCTTGCCTTTGAGGATATAAATCCTCAAGCCCCCATACACATATTGGTAATCCCCAAGGCGCATATCGCCTCTGTAGATGAAATAACTTCCGAAAACTCTGCCGTTGTTGCAAGGATTTTCGAAGAAATTCCAAAAATCGCTGCAAAAGCAGGGGCAGCAAACGGTTACAGAGTCATTACCAACTGCGGCGATGACGCTTGCCAAACGGTGAAGCATCTCCACTTCCACATTATTGGCGGCAAGCATCTTCCCGAAAATATGGGCTGATAAAAAAAGCAAAACGCGGCTATGCCACAAAGCATAGCCGTTTTTGTTTATATTTACTTTAAGCAGCTCTTCCAAAAACTCAGCCAAAGAGCTTTGTATAAATTTCCCGCATTTCATCGCGGTTAATAACATAAGGGCTGTTCGCGTAATTCGCCGCGCCGCCTACATTTTCGATGTAGAGATTTATTTCCTCCTCGGTAAGTTTCACCTCAACCTTAGACCATTTAACAATATTTTCCGATACCGCTTCGGGAGAATCCAGGCAGGCACCGGCACAAAAATCCTCAATAAGCTTTTTCCCCTCATTGCACTTGAGGTTGTAATTAAAATATTCCCCCATAAAAGCACCGCAAGCCCGTCCGTGAGGTATGCCCTTGTACAAGGTGAGGTTGTAACCAAGAGGATGATTAGAGCCGGTTCCTGCAGTATTTATGGCGATGCCGCCCGCGCAGGCACCGGTGAGCAAGTCATAACGAAGAGGCTTCATTTGTTGGAGGGCATCTTCCCTCTCCCCATCAACAGATTCAAGCCTGCACAACGCGCTGTAAATCTTGCGTCCACCCATCAGCGCAAATTCACGGGAAATTTCAGTAGCCTTTGGCGAAAGATAAGATTCAACGCAATGACAAAAAGCATCAAGTGCCGTTGACACGGTATAATCATATCCGAGAGTTTCAGTGTACTTCGGGTCAAGAAATGCATATTTCGGGTAAGAATATACACTCTTGAAGGTCTTTTTCACATTCTGCCCGTCAACAGTGAGCACCGAATAATAATTAACCTCACTGCCCGTTCCGGCAGTGGTTGGAATTGCTATGATTGGTAATGTTCCCTTAAGCTCCGCCGTGAAGATATCTTCGCATTTGACCTTGGGATTCGCCGCATAAGCGGAGATAGCTTTAGCCGCATCAATAGGCGAACCGCCGCCGATTGCTATAACAAAATCTGCTCCAAAGGCTTCGCCCACACGTCCGCCCTCATAGCACACGGACATAAGTGGATTTTCCGTAATTTTATCAAAAATCTCATATTTTATCCCGTGGGATAGGAGCACCTCGGTTACATCATCCAAAGCTCCGCAAGCTTTTGCCGAATTTCTTCCGCTGACAATAAGACATCTTTTTCCCATCGCTAATTTGTCGCGATTGTTTCTAATCACATCCGTGCCGGAAACTATCTCAGTAGGCATACGAAAATCAAAGCTCATATTCTCCTCCTTGCTATTTAAGCATCTATAATATAAATCTCAACTGTTTTATATTGCAAAGGAGGCAACCTAACGGTGCCTCCTTTATTTACGAAATTATTTATTAATTTGGAACCACTTATAATACGCAGCGCCCAAAGTTTTCGGCGGGTCCTCATCCTCGTTTTCTGCCTCGGGGAATTGCTCTACCCATAAATTCATTTCTTCACTATCATCGGAGCGTTTCGCCCATCTCTTGATTATGCCCGAAACTTGGGAATCGCTTGTCGCTCCTTCTAAGTCCGCAAAGAAACTATTACTAAGTTCAATCGCGGCATTGTAAAGCTCCATATCAATCATGTCTTCCGTGAGTTCAAACATGAAGAATGGTGAAAGCACCAATTCTATATTGTGATACTTTGCAGCGTCCCAATAGTTTGCCGGCTGTCCCTCCGGGGGGTATGCCACAAAGCAGTTACCGGTATATTCAAGCTTCATGTTGTACTCTTCGCTGATAATGTCAATTACGCCCTCCTCGTCTACGGTATAATGTTCACCCTCTATACCGTATCCAAAAAGGTTGCGAAGGTCGCTTTTTGTATTTAAGTATGTCAAAACTTCCATGGAACGAGCCAAATCCGTAGTATAGGTGCTTACGGCAAACATTCCATTATAAATGTTCTCGGGAGTGCCCTGCGGTGCTTGAAGAGTGATAATATGATAATCCTCTTCAAAGGGAGCTACGTCCAAAGAAGTGCCTTTTATAATTCCAACTCCGAACTTATCCTCGGCAGTAAATGTTTCGCTTCCGAAGCAATCGTTGTTTTTGAGCGTCATATAGGTTTTCAGATAGTTTACATACAAGGGATTCTGGAACAGCATATGTCTTGGTTCAAATTCCTCACCTTTTTCGGCATCCGCAGGAAGCATATGTCCGAAAACAGACTTCTCCCCATTAAGGGTAAAGTAGTATACATTAATAGGCTCGGGATCTCCGACAAAAGGCTGATAATCCGGTTCCTCACGTTTTACATCGAGAATAAAGTTAAGCGCATTGGTGAGAACAGACCTGTTCATTACACTTGTATCCGCGATATCATCAATGTGGTAATAATATTTTGCAAGAAGTTCACGATTAACAAGCATATATGTAGCTTCGCCCACCATCTGCTGATTAATCAAAGCAACGGTCTTACCGTTAATTTTTCCTGCGGAAATAAAGGTGGGATGTATGTAGGATTTCATGATTTTAGAATCGCCGGAAAGTTCATCGTCAAGGTAGCTTAAAACTCTCTTATCATTGTATTTACGAAGCATTTCGTAGTCAGTAATGAGGAAAATATCAAGTTGGTCATCCTCAACCTCCGGGTATACAGTTATGGGCAACCCGTATTCGTCAAGAACAGTTTCGTCACCGGTTTCTTCCGCAGAGGTTTCTTCTTCCTCGGCGGTGGTATCCTTGTTTTTTCTGGCTTCACGCTCAGCCTCTTTTTGAGCTTCCTTCAAGGTCTCAATTTCATCAAGCCGAGCTTCAAGGGCAGCGTCATACTCGTCCTCAAAATAAAGGTTCAACTTGATTGCGGTATTCAATTTTAATTCGGTAATTTTGCTCATAGCAGCTTCAACGGCGGCAACAGCCTCATCCGTAGTGCCCTCGCCTTTTATACCCCAAATGGTAATAGTCTTTGCGCCGGAGTCGTCACTGCTCGTGTTAGGAGCTTCTTCACTTGTGCAGGAAGCCACGGCAATCATGGTAAGCACCATGAAAATGCACAGCGCCAAGCTCATAAATCTTCTTTTCATTAACTTATCCTCCCGATAAATATACAGAAATATGACTCTTACTATTGTACACCAAAACAGATAATCTGTCAAGCATTTTTTTGCCGCTTTCCCATCATTTTGGAGTAATATAAAGGCAGAGAAATATTTTCGAATTACAGTTTTTGTTATTTTACAAAATCCCCTTGATTTTTTGTCACTTTCAATACGCCCTATGAAACGTGACTGCAATAAAATCTTTTTGTAAGATATGCCGAATTGTTAATCCAAATAGTCCTTCAAACGCTTTGAACGGCTGGGATGACGAAGCTTTCTCAAAGCCTTTGCCTCTATCTGACGAATTCGTTCTCTCGTAATGTTGAACTCCTTTCCAACCTCTTCAAGAGTACGGGTTCTGCCGTCAATAAGCCCAAAGCGAAGCTTCAAAACGTGTTCCTCACGAGAAGTAAGGGTATGAAGCACCTCGTCAAGCTGTTCGCGGAGAAGTGCATAGGATGCTGCTTCAGCCGGAGCAGGAGAATCCTCATCGGGTATAAAGTCGCCAAGATGGCTGTCTTCCTCCTCGCCTATAGGCGTTTCAAGAGAAACGGGATCCTGAGCGATTTTCATAATCTCACGCACCTTATCAGCGCTTGTTCCCATCTTTTCGGCGATTTCCTCGGCAGAAGCTTCTCTTCCGTTCTCCTGCAAAAGCTGCCTTGAATATCTCGAAACCTTATGGATTGTTTCCACCATGTGAACCGGAATTCGTATAGTACGCGCCTGATCTGCTATAGCTCGTGTAATTGCCTGACGAATCCACCATGTGGCATAGGTTGAAAATTTGTATCCCTTACGGTAATCAAATTTATCAACTGCTTTCATAAGACCGAGGTTACCCTCTTGAATCAGGTCAAGGAAGAACATTCCTTTTCCAACATATCTCTTTGCAATAGAAACCACAAGTCTGAGATTGGCTTTTACAAGCTCGCTTTTTGCGGTATCGTCACCGGCTGCCATCTTTTCTGCAAGGGCAAGCTCCTGGTCATTATCAAGAAGCGGCACTTGACCGATTTCCTTAAGATACATACGTACAGGGTCATCAATGGCAAGCCCCTCCTGCATAAGCATTTTTTCCATGTCTTCGGCAGACTCATACTGCTCGACTTCGCTTTCAATGTCGGCAAAATCCGGGCTGTCAAGGTAATTCACCTCAATACCGTTACTTTCCAAATCCTCATACAGCTTGTCGATCTGGTCAATATCGTAGTCTACCTCACCAAGCGCCTCGATAATTTCGCTTGAGGTAAGAGAACCCTTGCTCTTACCCTTGGCAATCAAATCGCCAACGTTTATTTTCTTTTCCGCTTCTTCGATTTGCTCCTCTTCGTTTTCGTCAAGCTCATATTTTACATTCTCGTCAGTCATTTTTATCTCCATTCCGCGGCATATAGCTAAATTCCGCATTAATTATTTTTTAGTTTTCCTCGTTTGCTCGCTATTATATCAGCAATTTGATCTATCTCGTTTTCTAAATTTCCAACCCGTGAAAACTCCCTGCGAAGCTTCTCCGTCAGCTCACGCAGCAAATCCTCCCCGTTCTCCTTCAGCTGTCGGCGCCGGACTATCATTGAGGTAATCCGCCCCATTTCATCCACATTGAACACTTCATTCAGTAGCGATATGTCAAGTCCTCCCGTTTCCGAAGAGCGTTCAAAGGCTTCTGAGAACACACGCCTGTTAAATTCAGAGAAAAAATCTTCAGGCACAAGCTCCAGCTTGCCGCGTTTGATGAGAGCAAAATTTTCGGGATAAAGCAACAGAATTCCAAGAATATTCTCCTCTATGCTGACAGCTCCCGTATTTTTCACCGTGTCGGGATTCACTCTGTCGCCGTAACCGGAAGTCTTATTTATGATACCCTTTATTTCTTCCTTTTTATCTGTTCTGATTTTTGCCCTTATTGCCGTTTTAACATCATTTCTGAGGCTTTCCCTGGGGAGTGAAAGCTTGTCTGCAACAAACCCAATATAGATTTCCCTTTCAGATTCGGAGCTTACCGCCGCTATAATACGGCAAAGCTCTCCCGCCGCCTTGATTTTTTCATCCATAACGGATATGTCATATCTCGAAAGCACACCGGCGAACTTAAATTCAAAAGGTGTTTTGCTTCCGTCAAGTACGAGTTTGAACTTTTCAGGTGCGGTGCCGCCGTTCTTTTTCATAAATTCATCCGGATCTTTAGCTCCCGCGAGAGTGATTACTCTTGCGTCAAGTCCAACCTCGTCAAGAAGCTTCAGAGCCTTGCTTGCCGCCTTTTGTCCGGCAGAGTCGGAATCGTAGCAGATAACAACCTGCTTCGTATACTTCGCCATTATTCTCGCCTGCTCCGGCGTAATCGCCGTTCCGAGAGTAGCCACGGCGTTCTCAAACCCATGGGCATGGAGTGCAATTACGTCCATATAGCCCTCGCAAAGTATAATCCTGTCAGCACACTTGCTTCTGGCATAATTGAGAGCAAAAAGATTGCGGCTCTTCTTAAATGCGGGTGTGTCCGAGGTGTTAAGGTATTTCGGCTCTGAGCCATCCATAACCCGTCCGCCGAATGCAACTACATTTCCCGTAACATCAATGATCGGGAACATAACCCGATTTCTGAAATAGTCGTAGGGTCTGCCGCTTTTTTTCGATATTCCGCAAAGGAATCCAACAGACATTTCCTCGGCAGTATAACCGAGCTTTACAAGATGATCCGTAAGTCCGCCAAATCCGTCAGGGGCAAACCCAAGTCCGAAATGCTTTATTACCGAGCCTGTAAGTCCACGGTTTGTAAGATACGCAAGAGCACTTGCGCCGGTGGGTGAATAGAGCGTGCTGTGAAAAAACTTTGCTGCATCCCGGTTCATCGACAATATCCGTTCGCGTTTAACACCCGATTGGCTATCGTCCATCCGTTCATCTCGCGGAAGCTCGATTCCGGCTCTTGCCGCAAGCAATTCAAGGGCAGAGCGATAGTCAAGATTTTCTCGCTTCATTATGAAAGTAACAACATCGCCGCCCGCGCCGCAGCCGAAGCAATAAAAGCTCTTCGTGGCAGGAAAAACCGTGAAAGATGGCGTTCTTTCACTATGAAAGGGACAGTGGCCGTTTAAATTTGAGCCCGCCCGTTTAAGCTGTACATATTCGGAAATAACATCTTCAATGTTACAGCGATATTTTATTTCCTCGATAATTTCAGACGATATCATTATGTACCTGTCACCTCAATTAATACCACTCCATGTGTTGGGAATAAACAACTGCTTATATATACTTATAGCGTGCCTGTCCGTCATACCGGATATAAAGTCCGCAACAATTCTCGGCACAGGTTCAACCTCACAAAGCTCACGGTAAACAGTAGGCATTTCATCGGGATTTTTAACAAAATGCTCGAAAAGCCTTACAATAAGACCTACCGCCCGTTCCTCCTCCGCAAGCACATGAGAGCTGTAATAAACCTTCTCGAAAAGGAAATCACGAAGCTCGTCCGTTGCTTTTTTGATTTCGGGCTCCATCAAAATTTCATTTTTTCCGTCACTGGCACTGACAACGCTCATTACCATGGTGTTGATTCTCGCCGAATGATTTGCTCCGAGGATACGGTGAAGATTTTCGGGAATTTCGGACTCCGATAGAATCCCAGCCCTTACCGCGTCATCAATATCATGGTTGATGTACGCAATTCTGTCAGCAAACTTCACTACCCGTCCTTCAAGGGTTGCCGCAAGATGGTCACCTTGGTGATTTACAATTCCATCTCGCACCTCCCAGGTGAGATTGAGCCGTTCAAGCTTTTCAACCACCCTAAGACTCTGGTCGTAATGGGTAAATTCCGGCAAACAGTAGCGTTTCAGCGCTTTTTCACCGATATGACCGAAAGGTGTATGACCAAGGTCATGTCCAAGAGCAGCCGCCTCGCACAAATCTTCGTTGAGTCTGAGGGCGCGTGCGATGGTTCTTGCGATTTGCGTAACCTCTAAGGTGTGAGTAAGTCTGGTACGGTAATGCTCCTCCTCGGGAGCCAAAAAAACTTGTGTTTTGTGCATTAAACGGCGAAAAGATTTTGAATGAATAATTCTGTCGCGGTCACGCTGATATTCGTTTCTGACCTCTGATTTTTTACACGGTATTTCCCGTCCGCGGGAATTGGACTCACGAAAAGCGTACTGCGACATAGCGGCTTCCGACCGTTCTCTTATAGAATCAGCGATACTTTTTCCCTCGCAGGAATTAAATCCGCTGTCAGCCATAGGCAAATACTCCTTACAAAAAACTATATCACGTATAATCCGATTCAACCCGATATAATTACCAATCCAAGTACTTGCGATATATTAGGTGAAATATTCGCTTTTTAGGTCGCTCTGCGACTGAGATTGTTCGCGGAATCCTCGTATACATAACTATACATAGTATATTATATCACAAATTGTTGACAAAAATCAAGTATTTTACGCAATTTAACCTTTTTTTCAGAGAATATTTACGCAAGGTTATTATTTTCGCCCTCACAACAAAAATATTCCTATACACTTTGGTTGACAAAGGGGAAAGAATCTGATATAATAATATTTGTGAAAGTATATTTTCAACAAGGTTATCGGAGGGGATTCAATGTCGGGATTTGACAGTTTTTTAGGAAACAAACGCCTTATTGAACGGCTAAAAAACGACATCGCTTCCGGTACCCTTTCTCACGCATACATAATTGAGGGAGAAAAGGGCTGCGGAAAACGCACGCTTGCAAGACTTATATGCAGTGCAGTGTCCTGCGGGTCGGACAACTTTCCCTGTATGAAATGTATAGCCTGTGACAAAATTTCAAGAGCGCAAGCTCCTGATGTAATTACAGTTGAGGCAGAGCATGACCGTGTGCAGCTTGGTGTAGATGTGATACGGCGTTTGCGCGAGGATGCATATTTTGCCCCAATAGAGCTTCCGAAAAAATTCTATATAATTCCCGATGCGCGGTCTATGAATGTTCAGGCACAGAACGCTCTGCTTAAGATTTTGGAAGAGCCGCCGAGCCATGTGGTTTTCCTTCTTCTATGCGAAAACGCAGACTGCCTGCTGCCCACCATCCGAAGCCGTGCTCCCACCCTCAGGCTTGAAGCCTTGTCGGATGAAACGGTTGAAGCGTTTCTTTTGTCAAATTCCGACAGTGCAAAGATGTCCCCCGAAAAACTTAAAATGGCAGTCAAGCTTGCAAGAGGAAGTGCGGGAAAAGCCCTTGAGCTTCTTTCGGGAAACGGTTCGGAAAAAGCCATGGAGCTTTATGAAAAAGCCGGAAAATATTTGCTTCTCCTGGCACACCGAAAAAATGCCGCCGATGAGCTTGCATTTCATGAATATGCTACAAAGCTGGTAGCTTCAAGGAACCGAGAGGATATGGCGCGTATATACGCTCTCATAGCAGATGCCGTCCGTGACATGATTAATGCAAAATTAACCTCCTCGCCCACAACCATATTCTACCCCTCGCCAAAGGAGGCGGAGGAAATATCCCACGAATTTTCAATAGGCGCACTTATGCGGCTTGTAGCCCTTTTCTCCGATGCCGCATCAGCTTCCGAGGGAAATATAAATATCAGCCTATCTATGGTAAAAACCGCCTGCCTCGCCGCAAAGCGTATATAAACGTAATAAGAATACAAACTGCAAGCTTCCTCATAAAGTTGGCGAAAACCGCCGAAAGAAAGGACCGCATACATTATGGAAAACAACGAGAAGAATCAATCGGGGGCATTTCACGAAAATAATCACCGCCGCAAGAAAAGATATAAAAACAAATATCATCGAAAACCCGCCGAGAATAGCAAAAACACAAATATTCATGATGACGGGAAATTTTCCCAAAAGGATTCTATAACCATGCTGGGAGGCCGTTATGACCTTCCCCCAAATGAACCGCAAACATACGAAATATCAAATGCTTCCGATACCGGTGTCCTCTCCCAAAAGCGCCACGAAAACCACAATTCCCACCACGCAAAAAAGCATAATTTTGAGTGTAAAGCGGATGCCCAAATTAAGGAAAACTCCGAGAGCACCGTCAGTGAATACACCTTGGTTGCAGGAGAAGACAGTATCGAAGAAAAAGAAGAAATTATAGCCGAAATAAACTCTGTAAGCATTAGCGAGGCGGAAGCTATTGAAAACGGCACTTCTTCCGACATTTCCGCGAGTACCGAGTCGGCTGATGAAGTTGAACTTCAAAAGTACGAAGTGATTGGAGTGCGTTTTAAAGTCGGCGGTAAGGTGTACTATTTCGCCGCAAATTCCCACGTATTGTCAAAAGGTCAGCCGGTGATTGTAGAAACCGCAAGAGGCGTTGAATACGGGATATGCGAAATATCCAATAAAATCGTAACCGAAAGGGACATCATTCCTCCCCTGCGCAACACCCTCAGAAAAGCTAACGAAGAGGATATTAAGCGTCACGAGCTGTGTGTTGCTCACGAAAAGGAAGCAGCTGAAATCTTTTCCCAAAAAATCATCGAACACAAGCTCGGAATGAAGTTTATTGACGTTGAATACGCCTTTGACGGCTCAAAGCTCCTCTTCTATTTTACAGCCGAGGGCAGAGTGGACTTCCGTGAGCTTGTCAAGGATTTGGCTTCTGTATTCAGAATCCGCATTGAACTGCGTCAGATAGGTATAAGAGATGAAACCAAGCTCCTCGGTGGCATCGGACTTTGCGGCAGACCTTTCTGCTGTAAAACCTTCCTTTCTGATTTCGTTCAAGTGTCCATAAAAATGGCAAAGGAACAAAATCTTTCTCTCAATTCTCAAAAAATTTCCGGTGCCTGCGGCAGACTTATGTGCTGTCTTAGATACGAATATGAAACCTATCAGGAAGAAATCAAGAAAACCCCCAAAGTTGACCAAATAGTTTCAACTCCCGATGGGGACGGAACAGTAATTGAAGTACAGCCCCTTGCCGGCCTTATCAGAGTTCGTTTCGGTGCAAAAACCGACATGATTCCCCCAAAGGTATACCACCGCGATGATGTAACGGTAATCGGTGGAAAAGGCGTAAAGCCCGCCGAGCCGCCAAAGGAGTAATTTCTGCCATGAGTAGCAAATACAGCATAGACAATTTTTTAAAGGCACTATATAATAGGGAACAAAGCTTGGCTTATCGTCCCGGTATGAGCGAGGATGAACGTCATCATTGGAAGCTTAACATAAGAGAAAAATTGACCGAATGTATGGACTTCCCAAAAGAAAGATATGAGGAACCTGTCGTAAATCTTCTCTTGTCCGAAAGGCGGGAATTTTATCGTATCGAAAAATATGAGCTCAGTCCCGAACCGGATTTATGGGTAAGCTTTTTTGCATTGATTCCCGACACAGCTACCGAGGAATGTAAGGCACCGGGTGTGCTTACTCTTCCCAACTGCGGACTTCCCAAGGAAGCCTTGGCAGGGGAAGAATTTGCTGATCTCAGCGGAGGCGTGTTCCCTACTTATTCTGCCATAAGCGCGCCCTTCTCAAATGCGCAAGCCCTGCACTTCGTTAAAGAAGGCATGGTCGCCGTTGCCTGCGAGGATATAGATATCGGCGAGCACCGTTCAGACTTCTTTAATATTGACGATGTGGGCAAGATACTCTATTCTCACGGCAGAAGCGTTATGGGCATCGCCGTAGAGGTGCGTTTGGCAATTTTGAAATGGCTCAAATCCCGTTCCTTTGTGGACAAGACGAAAATCGCCGTCAGTGCTCACTCTATCGGCGTTGACTCCGGACAATTACTTATCCACTTAGATGACGATATTGCAGCTTTCATCCACAATGACTATTTGTGCGATACGTCAAGACGTCAAATGCATATCAGTCCGCCCGAGCACTTCCTTCAAATGTATTATCATTTGTATTACGGCGTACACAGATATGTGAGCAACGTGGATTTACTCAAGGCCTTTGCTCCAAAGCCTCTGCTTTTGACGGAGGGAGGAGTTACTGTTGAATTGGAGAGTATTAAA
>JAZNUF010000215.1:0-5803 GCA_045592185.1 Candidatus Flemingiibacterium sp. | reverse complement strand
ATGCAGGTGGCATCCGCTTCCTCCACCCGATGGGTTTTGACGCGGATTCCCGCCTGTTTCACGAGGGAAATGGCGCGGTCAATGGAATTGTAAAAAACGCGGATGTCCTTAAGAACAAATTTTCGCTCTGCGCCAAGTTTTTTTACAGATGCCGATTCCGAAATCAGACGGTCGATGTAATCCTCAGCGGCGGCAACAGTCAGATTGTGGCTGCAAATATGGTCGATAGCCTGCATACGGAGGGGGACTGACTCAATTTTCAAGAGAGCACGGGCGTGACGCTCGCTTAATCCTCCTTTTAGGATTTTTTCTCGCTCTGGCATGGTAAGTCGCAAAATCCTTAATTTGTTTGCCACAAAGGACTGGCTGACGGAAAGATGGGCGGCAATTTCCTCCTGAGTCACACTATACATATCAATCAGGGAGGCTATGGCGCTTGCCTGCTCGAAAATATTAAGATTTTCCCGTTGAAGATTCTCAATGATGGCAAGCTCAGCGGATTTTTGCTTGTCCGCGTTGATTATAATGGAGGGGATACCCGTCATGCCGAGAAGCTTCGCGGCGCGGTATCTGCGCTCGCCGGCAACGATTTCAAAAAGCGTTTCACCTTGAACAGACGTCAAAGGGCGGAGGGTTATAGGCTGTAAAAGTCCGTAACGGCGAATACTGTCTGCCAAACGAATTATGGAGTCTTCCTCGAAAACCCGTCTTGGCTGGCTTGAGTTTGCAAAAATTCGCGACATTTCAATAATATGTATTCGACCGAAATCTTCCGGCAGCTGAAGGGAAGGGCAAATCTCAGGTTGACGGGGCGGAGGAGCTTGGATTTTCATTTTAAAAATACTGTTTACGGGCGACATAAGAGTTTCTCCTTGTTGTTTTATGAATTTTCTTATGGAACTATGATATCATAAAAAAATCATATTGTGCTGCGAAATTTGTCGCGTGAAAAATAATAAAATCCGCCGAAAAAATCGGCGGATTGTCGAAAAGGGGGGCTTTTAGCGCGATATAAGATGTTTATAGGGGCTTTTTCTTGATTTGTGAGTTATTTCGCGGATAATTTTTGGGGGTTTGGGAAATTTTTTCAACCTTGATTATGCATCTCTTGTTTTCTTCGACCGAATTTTCGCACATCAGAGCTATTTCGTCCGTACAAACAAGCTGTCCGCCAAGGGATTGTATGGCGGAAATGGCTTCCATTGCTTCCTCCTCGGCGTTTGCTTTCATTGCCACAAAAGCCCCGCCGATTTTCACAAAGGGAATACACAATTCAGAAAGGATGTTAAGCCTTGCCACAGCCCTTGCAACGGCTACATCGAAAGCCTCGCGAAAGCCCTTGTCGTGTGACAATTCTTCGGCTCGGCCCACCTTGCAGCTGATGTTCGAAAGGCCTAAAAGCGCGGTTGTTTCGCGGATATAATCAATTCGCTTTGCGGTGCTGTCGAGGGCGGTAATTTTGAGGTCGGGACGGATGATAGCCAAGGGCAAGGAGGGGAATCCTGCGCCGCATCCAACGTCAATTACCGTGGAGTTCTCCGGAATATAAGGGGAAACGGTTATAGAGTCAATATAGTGCTTTAATATAATGCCATCAAGGTCACATATGGCGGTGAGGTTCATGTGTTCGTTGACCTCAAGCATACGGACGGTAAGGTTATAAAGGAGCTCTGCCTCGCGCTTTCCTACAAGCTGGGAAAAACCGTTTAGGCAGGCGGCACCTGACAATTTTTCGAAAAACAGTTCCCGTTCAATCATCTTGTTTCCCTCCTTTTTTCGTGGAGAGATAGATGAGAAGCACCGAAATATCCGCGGGGGAAATTCCGCTGATTCGGGATGCCTGACCGATGCTTGCAGGCTGAAATTTGTTTAATTTCTGCACTGCTTCCAAGCGGATTCCCTTTATCTCCGAATAGTCGAAGGGGGAAGGGAGCTTTTTCTCCTCGAGCTTTGCCGTTCTTGCTACCTCTGCAAGCTGTCTTTTTATATATCCGGCGTATTTTACCGAGATTTCCGCCTGGTTTTTAACCCTCGGAGGAAGCTCGGGGCGGAGGGTATCCACCGCCGCCAGCTTTTCATAAGTGAGCTCGGGTCGGCGGAGCAATTCCGCAAGGCGTATTCCCGTATTTACGGGAGTGGATTCGTTCTCTTTAAGTAAGGTGGTTAGCCTTTCGTCCGGCGGTACGGAGGTGGATTCAAGTCGCTTGATTTCAGCCTCCACTTGTGCTGTTTCCGCCTCAAAAGCGGCAAAACGCTCATCGGATATGAGCCCTACTCGCCTGCCGATGGGGGTTAGTCTGGCAGCGGCGTTATCCTGCCGCAGAAGCAGACGAAATTCGGAGCGGGAGGTCATGATTCTGTAAGGCTCTTTCGTGCCTTTTGTAACAAGGTCGTCAATGAGCGTGCCAATATAGGAGCTTTGGCGGGTGAGAATCATTTCTTCCTCGCCCTTTATTTTCAAGGCGGCGTTAATGCCTGCCACAAGGCCTTGGGCGGCGGCCTCCTCGTAGCCCCACGTGCCGTTGAACTGTCCTGCACCGTAAAGACCGGAGATTTTCTTAAATTCAAGGGTTGCGTAAAGCTGAGTGGGGTCCACGCAGTCGTATTCAATGGCATAGGCAGTACGCATAACCTGCGCGTTTTCAAAGCCCGTAAGAGAGCGCAGCATCTGCATCTGAACTTCCTCGGGCAGGGAGGAAGAAAAGCCTTGAATGTACATTTCCTTGGTGTCAGCGCCCATAGGCTCAATGAAAAGCTGGTGCCGTTCCTTGTCGGCGAAACGGACTACTTTGTCTTCGATACTTGGGCAATACCTGGGGCCAACGCCCTCAATCATTCCCGAATATAGGGGGGAACGGGAGATATTGGCCCTGATTATATCGTGTGTTGATTGATTGGTGTAAACGATATGGCAGGGAAGCTGTTGGAGCCGATTAAGCTCATCTCTGTCCGTGTCAACGGAAAAAGGCTCGATGTAATCGTCCCCCGGCTGAATTTCAAGCTCTGTGTAATCAATGGAGTCCCGATGAACTCTTGCCGGAGTTCCCGTTTTGAAGCGCATAAGTTCAACTCCCT
This sequence comes from Candidatus Flemingiibacterium sp., assembly GCA_045592185.1. GTDB lineage: Bacteria > Bacillota > Clostridia > Oscillospirales > CAG-272 > Flemingiibacterium. Next base: position 2,728 of record JAZNUF010000215.1, on the reverse strand, counting down.
CGCGGATAAGGTTGGCGCTTAATTCGGTGGCGGGAAGCATCCCGTCAGGCCCCGATTCATAGGCAACTTCGCCCACGATGATTTTCCCTCTGAGAAAAGTTCCCGAGCAGATAATTGCCGCCTTGCAGTCAAAGCGTGCTCCAAGGGCGGTAACTACTGAAGAAATTCGCTTTTCTCCCTCTTCTTCTATACAGTGGATATCGGTTATTTCAGCTTGAATCAGGCGAAGATTTTCGGTGTTTTCAAGGGTCTTTTTCATTATAGTCTTGTATTTAGCTCTGTCGGCTTGAATACGCTTTGAATGAACCGCCGCGCCCTTTCCCATATTGAGGACTCGGCTTTGAAGGGTTACCTTGTCCGCGGCTTTTCCCATTTCACCGCCGAGAGCGTCAATTTCGTAGACCAAATGACCCTTGCCCGTTCCTCCGATGGAGGGATTGCAGGGCATATTCGCCACGGCATCAAGATTGATTGTGAACAGTATTGTGGAAAGTCCCAGCCTTGCGGAGGCGAGGGCGGCTTCAATTCCCGCGTGACCCGCGCCGATGACACACACGTCCGCATATCCGGCGTAATATTCCGTTGCTTTTTTCAAGTTGCATCTTTCCTTTCGGAGCGAAAATGTCTTTATTTTACATAAATTACAATAAATGATATCAAGTGGGGTAAATGCACTTGTTCATAATCGTCCATCCGTGCTTCTCGTCATAAAGGGTTATAAGACCGCCGGAGGGGCTTCCTATATGGTCGAAAATCATCGGAACAAGGAAAATTCCCTCGGTATCAATAAGACCTACTTTGCCCTCTGCTCCAACAACGGCAAGCCCCTCGGAGAAGGGCAGAGCGTAGGTGTAAAGGGGTTCGAGAACCCATTCTCCTGTGTGTTTCATATACCCGAAAAGTCCGTCTTTTTCAAGAAGAATCATGCCACTTGAATAAGCGACAACTTCGTAACCCTCGGGAGTTTCAAATTCGCTTCCATCGGTGCGGATGATGATATCCTCATCGGTAACGATTCGCTTCTGTCGGTAAGTTTCCCACAGATAAGCGTTTACCGTCTGACGTCTTACACGGCAAAGACCATCTTCAAAATAGAAGAAGCCCAGAGATTCGATTCCTCGGGTGTCCGGCTCCACAAGCAGAGGACGAACACGCTCGTTGTTTTCGTTATAATACCAACCGTTGCTGTAAATTGTCCGGTAGATTCCGCGGTCGGTGTAGTTAAGCACGCCCTCGATGTCCACAATGGCGGCAAGTCCCTCACTGAAATTGTATGCGTTTTTGTAGCTGTAGCCTGAGCCCATGGTGCCGTCCCATTCTGCATAGCCGTAAAGCTCATGGATGGGAGAATATTCAACGTGCAGGTGATTTTCGCTTACGCCGTAGTAGGAGGGATAGTTGATGTAAAGCCCACGGTTGTCGGCTTTATCGTCATAATCGGACTCAATAAGCGCGCCGATTTCATCAAGATAATAATACTTTGTTACGGTGTTATCAGCCACTTTTTCTTCTCTTGCAAAGAGAGGATGGCCAGCCTTGTCGCGAGAGTAAAGGGGTACGAATTCCTCGGTGTCGAACCTCTCAAAAATCAGCTTTCCGCCCTTGTCGTAGACCTTGAAGGTTTCACCGTTGTCAACGAAAAGAAAGTCCATATAAATGCTTATAAGAGGAAGCTCAGACTCCGCTTCCTGCAGAACGGTGGAATAAGTGTCGTAAACCTCATCGGGAATACGGACAGGCACAAGATTAGCGGTGCTTCGCAGGGATTCCGTATCGCCTCCGATAGAACGGCTGAGCAGGGAAAGACGAAGACCGTCACCGTACTCCTTATCCGAGATGCCGTACCCAACGGAAAGAAGCACCTCTGTGGAATCCAGGGTGGCGAAGAATTCGTTTATTTCATCGGTTTCATCGGCAGGGGGAGGAAGAATTTCCGCAGTGGTATCTTCCGTAGTATCCGCCGTGGTATCCTCTAAGGCGACTGTGGTATCTTCTTCCGCGGTGTCTTCTGAAGTGTATGCAGTATCATCGCTCTCGTCAGAGGTGTAATCATATGGCTTTTTGTCGTAGGCAGTTACCGCCCACAAAACTGCGATAAGCAAAAGGACAGGGATAGCCTTGAGGCAAATATCTTTAAGCAGGGGCATTCTTTTTTCCTTTCGTCTAAGGGTTATTTGTGATATTTTCCGCCGGCGGCAATATTAAAGGCGCGGTAAAGCTGTTCCTCTAAAATCACGCGCATAAGCTGGTGAGGAAAGGTCATTTCGGATATGGACATCCGCATCTGACAGGTGCTTTTTACCTCATCGGAGAGTCCGTCCGAGCCGCCGATTATAAAGGCGATATCGGAAAATCCATCCCGCGCGAGCTTTGAGAGCTTCTCGGAAAAGCTCTCGCTTGACAGCTGCTTACCCTCAACGCACATGGCTATATTGTAGCTTTTTGACGGCAGGGCGGCGAGGATTCTTTCTCCCTCGCGAGCCTTCGCGGCAGTGATTTCCGCCGGGGAGGGGTTTTGAGGCAGACGTTCCTCTTTTATGGATATATTGTTGACACAACAGTATGCCGACAATCGTTTTTCGTATTCGGATAGGGCATCGGTAAGATATTTTTCCTTTATCGTGCCCACGTGGATGATGTGTATGTGAAGCATGAAAATCCCCTCAAGGTGTTTTTACAGACTAAACAAGCTGTGTAGGCGTATCCGCCGCGGCAACCTTTATAGTGA
>JAZNUF010000214.1:0-3388 GCA_045592185.1 Candidatus Flemingiibacterium sp. | reverse complement strand
CAATACTCCCAAAGTAATCGATGCTCGTAAGACCATCGTAGAGCTGATGCTGTCCGATCATCCCAAAGATTGCTTGACCTGCCCGAAATCTGGTCAGTGCGAACTGCAGACTTTGGCTGAGACTCTTGGCATCCGCAAGATCCGCGTTAAGGGTCAGTCCATGTCCACCTATGAGATGGATTGTTCTTCTCCCTCCATCATTCGCGATCCTGAAAAATGTATTATGTGCCGTCGCTGCGAGACTATGTGTAACGAGGTTCAGACCGTTGGTGCTCTGTCCGCAGTAAACCGTGGTTTTGATGCCGTTGTTGCTACCGCATTTGAGTCTCCCTTGGGCGAGACCAAATGTACCTTCTGTGGTCAGTGTATCCAGGTATGTCCTGTTGGTGCTCTTACCGAGAAGAGCAACATCGATGAAGTTATCGAAGCTCTGGGCGATCCCACCAAGACCGTTATCGTTAACACCGCTCCTGCCGTTCGTGCAGCTCTGGGTGAAGAGTTCGGTCTGGATGCAGGCTACAGCGTAACCGGTGAAATGGTTGCTGCTCTGCGCCGCGTTGGTTTCGACTATGTATTCGATACCGATTTTGCAGCTGACCTTACCATTATGGAAGAGGCTACTGAGCTGGTTGAGCGTCTGCAGAAGTTCCTGAAGGGCGAGCAGGTTGCTATGCCTATGATCACCTCCTGCTGTCCCGCTTGGATCAACTTCATCGAGACTCAGTTCCCCGAACTGCAGGATCTGCCTTCTTCTGCTAAGTCTCCTATGGAAATGTTCGGTGCTGTTGCTAAGTCCTACTTTGCAAAGCAGAAGGGCATCGATCCTAAGGATCTGGTAGTAGTAGCTGTTATGCCCTGTACCGCTAAGAAGTTCGAGGCTCAGCGTGATGAGATGAATACCAATGGTACCGCTAATAAGGACATTGATATCTCCATTACCACCCGTGAGCTGGCTGAACTGATCAAACAGATGAACGTTGACCTGCTTGACCTGGAAGAAGAAGATTTCGACGATCCGCTTGGCGAGTCTACCGGTGCTGCTGTAATCTTCGGTAAGACCGGCGGCGTTATGGAAGCTGCTCTGCGTACCGGTTACGAATGGGTTACCGGTCAGGAACTGGGCGAAGTTGAATTCGAAGAGATCCGTACTCTGGACTATGGTATGAGAGTAGCTCATGTTCAGGTTGGTGATCTGACTCTGAATGTTGCCATCGCCAGCGGTTTGGGTAATGCTCGTGCTATTATGGAAGAAATCAAAGCCGGCAACCCCAACAACCTGCATTTCATCGAGATCATGGCTTGCCCCGGCGGCTGTGTAAACGGTGGCGGGCAGCCTCTCCACACTGCAGCAGAGCGTGCAGAGTACGACCTCCGTGCACTCCGCGCGGCTGTACTTTACAAGGCGGACGCTGCAATGGATATCAGAAAGTCTCATGACAACTCGGCAGTCAAGGCGCTCTATGATGAGTTCTTCGGCGAGCCCGGCAGTCACAAGGCTCATGAAATTCTCCATACTCACTATGTAAAACGCGGTTTATAATTGTAAATTCCGATAGAGGGACATTTTTAGAATGTCCCTCTTTTTTGTGGTTTTTCCATATTGTTAAAATACTCGTAACGCTATTGACAACGGCGTGAAAAGGGGGTATAATATTTCTATATGGTGAATTATGCGCAGTCTGAAAGGATGATTAAAATGACAACAATTTATATGCTTGAATCTCAATCAAAAAGTCAGATGATGTCTTTTATTTTGAAAAGTGAAGACCATCTTTTGGTTATAGACGGCGGAAATTCCTGTGACGCGGACTACCTTTGTGCATATATTAAAAAGCTTGGCGGAGTGGTGGACGGTTGGTTTTTAACACATCCTCATCATGACCACTGCGATGCTTTAAGCTCTCATCTTGAACGTCATCCAAACAAAATTAATATAAAAAGAGTTTATTATAATTTCCCGAAGTTAACGTATTTTCTCTCCGAGAATGAGCAGCCGATTGATGAAGCCTGCAAAAATGCCGTTGAAACTATGACACGCCTGGAAGCGCAAATAGGAACAAATGCGATTCCGTGTACAACGGTTCACAGGGGAGATGTTTTTGAGTTTGGTGAGATGAAGATTACCGTTCTTCGAGAGCCTAACCAGGAAATTTCCGTAAACCGTCCCAACAATGCCTCGGTGGTTTACCGCTTCGAGGCTAACGGGAAATCCTGCATATTTTTGGGTGACCTCGGCGTTGAGGGAGGGGAAGAGCTTCTTAAAATAACACCTCCCGAGCTGCTTCGAGCTGATATGGTACAGCTTGCCCATCACGGTCAGGACGGAGTGGGACGGCCAGTATATGATGCCATCGGCGCGAAATTTTGCTTCTGGTGTACACCGGAGTGGCTTTGGAACAACAATAACGGACTTGGATATGACACACATACATGGAAAACCATTGTCACACGAGGATGGATGAGCGAAATCGGAGTAAAATGGCACTATATTTCCAAGGACGGAACTCACGAAGTTCCCCTTGATGACATGGACCCCACGGTACATCTTCGCAAAAAAAGATAAGATTAAAGTTAAATACTTAACGGGGGATAATAAATTGGCTGATAAAAAAACAAACTGTTGTAAACACACTTCCATCGGCGGACAAGCGCTTATTGAAGGCATAATGATGCGTGGCCCCGTGATTACTGCTATGGCCGTGAGAAATCCCGCAGGTGAAATTATAGTTGAAAAATGGGATACCGTAGGCAAAAAAAAGCCGCGAATAACTCAACTTCCCATAATACGCGGTGTTTTTAATTTCATAGGTTCTATGAAGGTGGGCTACAAGGCACTAATGCGTTCTGCAGAAATCGCTATGCCTGAGGAAACGGAAAACGCAACTGAGGAGCAAAAAAAGAAGGATTCTGCGATAATGGGAATCGCCGCAGGAATCGGAGGAGTGCTCGGAGTCATTTTATCGGTGGTTCTGTTTATGTATTTGCCCTCTCTTTTACATTCGCTGCTGGCAGGAGTATTTCCAACGCTCAATAATCAAATAGCAAAGAGTGTTTTTGAAGGAATACTTCGCATGGCAATTTTCATCGGGTATATAGGGCTTATGTGCCTCATCAAGGATGTACGCCGTACCTTTGAGTACCATGGCGCTGAACATAAAACCATTTTCTGCTACGAAGCCGGACTTCCGCTGACTGTGGAAAATATTCGCATCCAAAAGCGCTTTCATCCTCGCTGCGGTACGTCCTTTATGATTCTTATGCTTATTGTAGGCATCATAATCGGAATGTTTATTCCCACCGAGATAAACGGATTTGAAATTAACAATATTCTCCGTACGGCGATAAAGCTTATACTGCTTCCCGTGACAAGTCGGAGGCCAAGCGGTCT
>JAZNUF010000213.1:0-2545 GCA_045592185.1 Candidatus Flemingiibacterium sp. | reverse complement strand
CGAAAATATTTTTCAAAAAACTATTGACAACTCCGAACAGATGTGCTATAATATACTCATGCCGAACAGATATTCTGGTTTTACACATATGGAGGTCGAACATGACTGCTGCTATGACTCAACCGATAAAAACATATACCGCCGATTTCACCGGCTGCAACAGCCGAGCCGGCTTTTTGCTTATTCTTGCGAGGGCTTTTTCCGTGGGAACATTTAATATTTTCAGCGGTGGACTTTGGCGCGGAATATGTCAGAGGATACTGCTCCTGTCTTTAGGCAATGCTCGCGTAAATGTGCGTATTTTGGGTCTTGATGAGGCCTATACAAAGCTCTCGCCCGATTGTGACCGTCTTATAAAATTACTGCGCAGTGCAAAAAGCAAAAGCAGTGCCTTTGATGCCGAGGTAGTAATCGGCAGAAGAGGTTGGAAAATATAAGTGAATATATTGGATACTGCCGAACTGCCGATGTAACCTTCGGCAGTTCTTTTTTGCTTTGGGAAATGGAAATTTTTCGCTAACCCTCTTGAAAAAAAAGGACAAATGTAGTATAATATAAACTAGGTAAGTATAAGCTCCTTGAAAGTGAGGTAACAGCTATGACTGAGACATCTGAAAATTATACAGTTGAGCTTGTGAAAATTATTGACGAGCTCTCATTGGAACGTATTTATATGCCGGAAGACGGCGATAAGACCCCGATACATTTGACGGATGTAAACCGTCCCGGACTGCAGCTCGCCGGCTTTTTTGACCATTTCGAACCCAAACGAATCCAGATTATAGGTAAGGTAGAATACAAATATCTTGAGGCGATGAGTGATGGAGAGCGCCGCCGCGCGATCATGGGCTTCCTCGAAAAGAAGCCGGTTGCCGTGGTTATAAGCTCATCTTTAGAGCCTTTTGAAGATTTGCGTGAGCTGGGCGAATATTTTGAAGTCCCGATTCTTCGTACCTCTGATACTACCAGCTCATTTATGGCAGCTTTAATTGCTTATTTGAATGTTCAGCTTGCTCCCCGTATTACACGCCATGGCGTGCTTGTGGAGGTTTATGGCGAGGGTATTCTCATTATCGGGGATTCGGGAGTAGGTAAGTCTGAAACGGCTATTGAGCTTGTAAAACGCGGTCACCGCCTTATTGCAGACGATGCGGTGGAAATCAAGCGCGTATCGGCAAAAACACTTGTGGGAAGCGCCCCGGAAATTATACGCCATTATGTAGAGCTTCGAGGCATCGGTATTGTAGATGTACGCCGTATATTCGGTATGGGTGCTGTCAAGCTTACAGAGAAAATTGATATGATTATTAATTTAGAGCCTTGGGTTGCCGGAAAAATGTACGACCGCTTCGGTCTTGAAAGCGAAACTACAGATATCCTCGGAATCAAGATTCCTACCACGACTATCCCAGTAAAACCGGGACGAAACCTTGCAATTATTCTTGAAATTGCCGCTATGAACAATCGACAGAAAAAGATGGGTTACAACACAGCGGAGGAGTTCAATAAAAAGTTAATGGGGCAGATGGGTATTGACACAGAGTAATAATTATACTGTATTAAGAATTTTCTGAAGGGATTTTTTATCATGACACTTGTAATTATGGCTGCCGGAATGGGTAGCAGATACGGGGGATTAAAGCAGATAGACCCCATTACCGAGCATGGAGAATTCATTGTTGATTTTTCGATTTATGACGCTCTCATGGCGGGCTTTGACAAAGTGGTTTTCATCATAAAAGAAGAAAACTACGATGTTTTTCGCGAAACGGTAGGAAGTCGAATCGAAGGTGCGATTAAGGTGGAATATGTGTTCCAGGGGCTTGACAAAATTCCTGCGGGCTTTAGCGTTCCCGAGGGACGCACCAAGCCTTGGGGCACAGCTCATGCGGCTCTCATGGCAAGGGAAGTTATAAATGAGCCCTTTGCCATTATAAATTCCGATGATTTCTACGGGCGTGATGCTTTTAAGCGCGCTTATAAATGTATGGCAAATGAGCAGGGCGAGGGACATTACGCTATGGCTGGCTATGTGCTTGAAAACACCATTACAGAAAATGGTTACGTTTCCCGGGGAATTTGCGATGTTCGGGATGGATATTTAAAAAATGTGGTTGAACGGACTAAGATTCAAGAAAATAACGGAACGGTTCAGTATTTTGAGGATGGAGCATGGTACGACCTTGATAGAAAATCTGTAGTTTCCATGAACTTCTTTGTATTTACTCCGGATATTTTCAATCACCTGGAATCCGGATTTGTGAGCTTCCTGGAAAAGCTTTCCGAAACCGCGGACCCCATGAAGGCGGAGTATTTCCTGCCGTTTCTCGTTCAGAGTAAAATTTTTGATGGGTCTTGCGATGTCCGCGTCCTTGAAACCGAGGCAAAGTGGTACGGAGTTACATATGCAGAGGATAAGCCGAAGATTGTGGAATTTATAAAATCTCAAATTGCAAAGGGCGTTTACCCGGATAATCTTTGGAAAATATAAGATTTCGTTATAGGGAGATAATATTATGTCAATTCTTGTAACCGGCGGTGCAGG
>JAZNUF010000212.1:0-3456 GCA_045592185.1 Candidatus Flemingiibacterium sp. | reverse complement strand
GCATACACATATCGGCACGGCCGTAATAAACTTCCTCACATACTGCCGAAAAATCCGGTGCATATATCACAGAAAGAGTATCAAATATCTTTGAAAATCTCCTGAATGCCGCATCCGCATAAGCGTTTTTAAAGTAAGCTATTTTGACGTCATTTTTGTATGATTCGGTGGAAAGTAAGCGCACAAGTAGGTTCTTTTTGCGCTTTTCCGATTCTTCGGAAAGGTATTTGCATACTGTTAGCTTATCAAAAAGCGAAAAAGCAGATTCCATAGAGGACAGGTAACTTTCTGCTTCTTTTGAGGTGCCGTCAGTTGAAATATGCGAAGTGAAAAGTGCCTCAAATTCTTCGGAGGGTGAGTCACTGTCAAAAAAGAAATTATTTCTTCCGATATATCTTGCAAGTTCGCGAAGCTGTACCAAACGGCGCTCGCTTATACCTCCGGTCTCATTTCCGAGCAGTGATAGATTTTCTTCTATTACCGATGAAACGGATTTCATCAGAGCTTCCTCCCGTCTGACATTAAAATTAGTTGGGTTAAGGCAACGGCGCAGGCTGCCTCAATTACGGGGACGGCGCGGACCGCCACGCATGGGTCGTGTCTTCCGTGAATGTTAAGCTTAGTGTTTTCGCCTGTTTCGAGGTTTACCGAATCCTGCTCCAAAAATATTGACGGGGTCGGTTTCATGGCAACCTTAAAGATAATAGGCATACCCGTAGTCATACCGCCTACGATACCGCCGCAGTTGTTGGTCTTTGTAACAACCTTTCCATTGGCAAATTGATAAGCATCGTTGAGCTTTGAGCCGTAATTGCGGCAAAAATCAAAGCCGGCACCGAATTCAATGCCTTTGACGGCAGGAACCGCGAATATCATTTTTGCAATTTCTGCTTCGGCACTTTCAAAAATATGTTCACCCAATGTGGGCGGGACGCCTACCGCCGCACACTCGATTACAGCTCCTACAGAGTCGCCGGCCTCGGCTGCCGAATTGATTATATTCGCAAAAGCTTCGGCTGCGGAATCGTCAATGGCAGGGAAGGAGTTGTTTTTAAGAGCGCGTATATCCTCTGCGGTAAGATTTCCTTCAAATGAGGAGTCCTCACTATCAAGAATTTTCTTAATGTGCGCGCCGATTTCAATCCCTTTTTCTCTGAGAAACAAGGAGCAGACAGCCCCTGCAAATACGAGGGGGGCAGTAAGTCTTCCGGAAAAGTGTCCTCCTCCGTGAAGCTCCGTGTGCTCGCCGTATTTCAGAAGAGCCGGATAGTCGGCGTGACTTGGACGGGGGATGATTGTTTTATCAGCGTAGGATTTTGAATTTTGGTTGGTGTTTTCAATTACCGCGCAGATAGGGTATCCGGTTGTATAACCCCCTGACACGCCGCTTAAAATTTTCGAAATGTCAGCTTCGGAGCGTTTGGTCGAAAAGCTTCCGCCGGGGGCTCTGCGCTTCATGAATGTGGAAATATAGTCAAAATCAAGCTTTATGCCTGCGGGGAAGCCGTCAATAACCACGCCGATTGCTTCACCGTGAGATTCACCGAAAATGGAGAGCTTTAATTTCGTTCCATAAATTGATGCCACGCTATATCACCTGTCTTTATCATAGTTTTTCAAGGATATCAAAGCTGTCGCTGAGGAAGCCTTGAAGCTCGTCTGCATTTAGTTGACGCTGTGCCAACAGAGCGAGAGTGTATGTTTGTTTTGCGATGCTCTTTGCTTTGTCTTCATCCTCTTCGGCAACGGTTATCAGCTTTTTCACAAGGGGACTTGTGCTGTTTATAATCAGGGTTACATCCGATGGGAAGCTTATGTCTTTATCCTCTCCCGCCATTCTGTACATCTTCATCATGTCTTCCATGCGGCGGCTCTCCTCGGATATGTTGAGTATGGCCGGGATTTTTTCGTTTTTCAAAAGCTCAAAGGAAACTTTCAGGTTATCGTTTTTGCTTACTTCCTTGAAGATGGTCTCCAGCTTTTCGCTTTTTTCTGCCTCGCCGGTACTCTTAAGCGCGGAGGCAATATCAGCGTCAATACGTACAAATTTTACGCCATCCTTATCCTGCTCAACCACATTTATAAATTGAGTATCAATCATTTTGTCAAGAATGACAACGTCAATTCCCTCTGCGGCAAACATTGAAATATACTGTGCCTGTGCGGTTGCATCGGCGGCATAGTAAACGATGTTCTCGTGCTTGTCTTTTGCCTTTTCCAAATATTCGTCAAGGGTAACGTATCTTCCATCGGTGGTTTTGTAGATGACGGCAGATTTTACACGGTCATAGAATTTGCGGTCGCGAAGACACCCATATTCTACAAAGGTCTTAAGGTCACTCCAAAGCTTCTCGTAGTTTTCCCGTTCCAAGTTGTACATAGAGGTAAGCTTGTCAGCAACCTTTTTTACAATATGCGCGGAAATTTTAGCCACATATCCGCTGTTCTGCAGATAGCTTCTGGATACATTGAGCGGAAGCTCGGGGCAGTCGAGGACTCCTTTCAGCATGAGGAGAAACTCGGGAATAACCTCCTTAATATTATCCGCAACAAACACTTGATTATAATATAATTTTACTTGTCCTTCGAGGCTGTCGTATTCATGGGCGAGCTTCGGGAAATAAAGTATTCCGCGGAAATTAAGAGGATAATCGGCATTAAGATGAATATGGAAAAGGGGCTCGCGAAAGTCGGAAAAAACCTTGTGATAGAATTTGTCATATTCTTCGTCCGTACATTCGGAGGGATTTTTCTGCCACAAAGGGTGAATGTCGTTGATAGGAGTGGGAGCAGTTTCCTCGGTCTTTTCTTCGGAGGATTCTTTTTCCGACTCAAGATAGATTTCTACGGGCATAAAGGAACAGTATTTGTTCAAAATTTCGCGGATGCGGTATTCTTCCAAGAACTCACTTTCTTCATCGGTGATGTGCATAACCACATCCGTACCGCGGGATTCTTTGTAATAATCGGTGGTGATTTCATAGTCGCCCGCCTCGCTACAAACCCATTTAACTGCCGAATCTGTCTTGTAGGACTTGGTAATTACGTCTACGGTAGAGCTTACCATAAAGGAGGAATAGAAACCGAGTCCAAAATGACCGATGATACCGTCAGAGGCAGCATTATCGCCCTCGTATTTTTCAATAAACTCAAGAGCACCCGAAAGGGCAATCTGACAAATATAGCGGCGGACTTCCTCCTCGGTCATTCCGATTCCGTTATCGGAAACTGTAAGAGTTTTAGCAGCCTTGTCAATTTTTACGGTGATTTTGTAATTTTCTTCATCAATTTGGGCTTCACCTAAGGAGGAGAGCCTTTTTAGTTTTGTGACGGCATCGCAGGCATTTGAAACAATTTCACGCAGAAAAATTTCTTTCTCGGAATAAAGCCATTTTTTGATGATCGGAAATATGTGTTCGATTTAAACGGAAATTCCGCCTTTTTCTGTATTTTTAA
>JAZNUF010000211.1:0-2006 GCA_045592185.1 Candidatus Flemingiibacterium sp. | reverse complement strand
GGGCTCAATAGCCGCCGCAAGTACCACTAAATCGGCATCAATATGAAGCTGCTTGTTTGCAATAAGGTCGGAGGCTTGCACCTTCAGCTTATTTCCCTCAGGGGAAACTTTACCAACCATGCCTTTGATATAGTGGACACCGTATTCCTCAACGGCGCGGCGATAAAATTCATCAAATGCCTTGCCGGGAGTGCGCACGTCAATGTAGAATACATAAACCTCGGTATCCGGGTATTTATCGCGAGTAAGCATGGCGTGCTTTGCCGTATACATACAGCAGATTTTTGAACAGTATTCTTTACCTTTTTCGGCACAGCTTTCGCATCTTGAGCCTACGCATTGTACGAAAACAATAGTGTGGGGATGCTCACCGTCTGAGGGGCGGAGAAGCTTTCCTGCAGTCGGGCCTGCGGCGTTGGTCAGACGCTCAAATTCAAGAGATGTAATTACGTCCTTTGACTGGCTGTAGGCAAACTCATCGAACTTCTCCATTGAAATGGGATTGAAGCCGGTAGCAACTACGATTGCGCCGTATTTTTCTTCGATATATTCATCCTTGGCATCGTAGTCGATTGCCCCTGCCGTACATACTTTAGAGCAAACGCCGCACTTGCCGGTTTTCAACATGGTGCAGTAGTCGGCATCTATGGTTGCAACCTTTGGCACAGCCTGCGCAAAAGGAATGTAGATAGCACGGCGGTTGTCCATACCAAGGTTAAATTCGTTGGGAACTTTCTTTTGGGGGCATTTTTCGGTGCAGAGCCCACAGCCCGTACAGATATCTTCCTTTACGTATCTGGCCTTTTTCTTGATGGTGACGTCAAAATTGCCCACAAATCCGCGGACGTCCTCTACCTCAGAATAGGAGAAAATGCGGATTTTTTCGTTCTGTGCCACGTCAACCATTTTAGGCGTCAAAATACAAGCCGCACAGTCTAAAGTGGGGAAAGTTTTATCAAGCTGAGCCATTTTGCCGCCGATGGTGGGCTTCTTCTCCACAATATCCACGGGGAAACCTGCATCTGCGATGTCAAGAGCCGTTTGGATACCGGCTATACCGCCACCGATTACGAGAGCGCGTTTGGTGACGGGAGATTCTCCGGGGGTAAGGGGTGTATTAAGGTTTACCTTGGCCACTGCGGCTTTTCCGAGAATGATAGCCTTTTCGGTGCCTATAGCCATATCCTTATGTACCCATGAACACTGTTCGCGGATATTGGCGATTTCCACCATGTAAGGATTGAGTCCTGCGGCGGCCGCAGTTCTGCGGAAGGTGGTTTCGTGCATACGCGGGGAGCAGGAGCAAACGACAATGCCTGTAAGGTTATGCTCCTTAATGGCATCTTTTATGATATCCTGACCTGCTTGTGAGCACATATATTGATAGTTGGTGGAATATACCACACCCGGTTCTTGCTTCAGAGCCTCGGCAACGGCGACAACATCAACCGTGCCTGCGATATTGCTTCCGCACCAACATACAAATACTCCGATTCTTTGCATATATGATGAAGTCCTTTCTTAGGCTTATTTGGTATACTTTCTTAGGGCGGACATTACTGCTTGCTGAGGAAGCTCCTCGTCCATAAGGGCAGGAATATCGGCAGGTGACATATGATTTGCCCCCTTTTCACGAAGAACAGAGAGGCGCACCGCTTCAATGAGCTTCGCTGGCTCAACACCGCGTGGACAGCGCTCCGTACAAGCAAAGCAGGTAAGGCATTTGTGAATTGAGGTTGAGACAAGAAGAGGCTCAATATCTCCCGATTCTACCATAGCCACAAATTCATGAGGATGATATTCCATTTCGTCATAGGAGGGGCAGGTAGCGGAGCATTTTCCGCATTTCATACATTTCTTGGGGTTTACTCCGCTGATACGGAGGATTTGTTCGCGGCGAAGTGTATTTTTATTCTCCATCGTTCTCCTCCTTTAAGCCGAGAGCTTCACAGAGAAGCTCTGTAAAATATACAACCGGCAGTGTACTTCCATTCTTAATTAAGTTG
>JAZNUF010000210.1:0-2826 GCA_045592185.1 Candidatus Flemingiibacterium sp. | reverse complement strand
GGAAGCTTCCAGCTCCTCGCTGTAAATCGTGCTGATAAGCCGAGGCACAGTCATCGTTTTGGCGTTTTCCGAGGAAGTAACCTCGAAAAGCTTTGAAAGGATGACAGCCGCACTTATGCAGCAAACAAGCAAAAACGCTGTAGCCACTCCTGCTATAACCGGTAGCATGGAACGGCTTGTACTTCTTTGACGGGTGAGTTTGCGAACATTGGAAGGAGATGCTTCGATATCCATATCAGCCGAAGGCAGACTCGTATCCTCCACTTTAGGCATCTTGAATATGGTACGGGGATTGTTTTTAACCTGCGCCACATGGCGAAGCATTTGGGCAGCACTCTGGAAACGGTTGTCCGGATTTTTTTCCATCGCTCCCATTATTATCTGTTCAAGTCCGATTGGCAGAGAGGCGTTAAGATCACGGGGTGGTCTGGGGCGATTTTTCACCTGCATAATTGCCACGGTCACCGGGCTGTCCGCCACAAAAGGCAGCTTGCCCGTTGCCATTTCGTACATGGTCACGCCGAGAGAATAAATATCGCTTCTCCGGTCGATGGTTTTTCCGCTTGCCTGCTCGGGACTTATATAGAAAACCGTTCCTATCGCCTTATCGGTCATGGTTACCGTTTCGGCGTTGGGAAGCTTGGCGATACCGAAATCTGCCACCTTTATGCTTCCGTTCTTGAGCATCATTATGTTCTGCGGCTTAATATCCCTATGAACAATTCCCTTCTGATGGGCATGGTCTAGAGCGAGAAGTATCTGTTCGGTTATGGAAATAATCTCCCCATAGGAAAGATGTCCCTTTTTGAGAATATAGTTCTTGAGAGTAATTCCCTCCACAAGCTCCATCACGATATATTTAAGGTTGTCCTTTACAGATACATCGTAAATGTTTACTATATTGGGATGTGAAAGCATGGAAACAGCCCTACTTTCATTTATAAAACGCTTAACCGATTGAACATCGTTGTTTATATCGTCCTTAAGCATTTTAACAGCAACATTTCTCCGCATGAGAAGGTCTGTGGCTTCAAAAACCACTGCCATGCCGCCAATTCCGATTACTTTTATTATTCTGTATCTTTTG
Source organism: Candidatus Flemingiibacterium sp. (assembly GCA_045592185.1). Lineage (GTDB taxonomy): Bacteria > Bacillota > Clostridia > Oscillospirales > CAG-272 > Flemingiibacterium. Next base: position 1,739 of record JAZNUF010000210.1, on the reverse strand, counting down.
TCAAAAACTTGACCTACATATCTTTCAAATGAATCCATCTCAGAGCTCCTTAATATACTTTACAAGCACCGCGGTTATATTATCCGGGCCGCCGGAGGTATTGGCGGCATCAATAAGCTTTTCGGTTTTGTCACGGAGCTCTGTTTGAATGTCGGTTACAATCTCAATGTCTGATAAAACTATCGATGAAATTTCATCAGCGGAAAGCTGCCCTGAAAGCCCATCAGAGCAAAGAAGTATGTAGCAAACATCGACACTCGCAAGCTCTACAGAGAATATATCCGCGTCAAGTCTGCTTTTTATGCCTATTGCTTTTGTTATGCGGTTGCGGTAGGGATGATTTTTGGCATCCTCAACCGTAAGTGAGCCGCTGTCAATCAGCTGCTGTACATAGGAATGGTCACGGGTAATCTGTGTAATGTCGGAACCAGAGAGAAGATATAATCGGCTGTCACCTACATTAACAACATAGGCCACATCATCGCAGAACAAGGCTGCAACAAGGGTTGTTCCCATACCTTGGTAATCCTCGGAGCTTTTGGCTTTCGCATACACCGCTTTATTGGCATCGCGCACCGAATCATCAAGTATCACGCAGGCATCATCGCTTGTAAGGGACAAAATACCTTCCTCGCTGATTTTTTTGGATGTGTATTTTACCACACTCTCAACAAAGACTTTGATGGCACATTCGCTGGCAATATTACCGCTTTTCGCACCGCCCATTCCATCACAGACGACACAAAGGGTAGCGTTATTACAAATAGGACGTATAATATAGCTGTCCTGATTCATAACACGCACCTTGCCCACATCGCTTTTACCGAAAAAGTTCATTTACACAATCATTCCTCTCATAAATTGAGCTAACATCATGGTTAAAACGTCACACAAATAATCTAACAAGATTATCTTTATATTATATTACAAATATATGGCACGAAAAAGAATAAAATTGCAAAATTTTTTTAACAAAGCAGATTTTATCCCATATTTTTCGCGTCTTCCTCTATTTTCGCACGGCGCAGTTGCCCGCATGAGGCATTTATATCACCGCCCAGCTTGCGTCTGACCGTGGCATTTATGCCAAGGGAAGTCAAGGTTTCGGCAAATTTTTTCACCGCTTCCCTTGAAGAACGGGAGAACCCGCTTTCCATAACCTCATTCACGGGAATCAAATTCACATGAATAGGAAAAGGCTTTGAATTTTTATAAAGTCCGTGCTTTAGGGTACTTGCAAGTTTTTTTGCATAGTCAACGGAATCATTCTTGCCCGATATTAAAGTATATTCAAAGGAAATTCTCCGTCCCGTAACAGCGAAATAATCACGACAAGCCGAAAGAAGCTCGGAAATATTCCACTTGTTGTTTACAGGCATAATGGCGGAGCGGGTTTCATCGTCTGCCGCGTGCAGGGATATTGATAAAGTTATCTGTAAATCGTGCTTTGCAAGCTCTCGTATTTTATCAACAAGACCGCAGGTAGAAAGGGATATATGCCGACTTCCGATATTAAGTCCGTTTTCGTCCCCCACCAGCTCGAGAAATTTCAGAGTATTTTCATAATTGTCGAGTGGCTCGCCAATGCCCATCATAACCACATTTGAAATTCGCTCTCCCAGGTCCTTTTCTGCTACGATAATTTGACCGATAAATTCCGCCGGGCGAAGCTTTCTCACAAGTCCGCCGATAGTTGAGGCGCAGAATTTACAACCCATGGGGCATCCAACCTCACTTGA
>JAZNUF010000209.1:0-1681 GCA_045592185.1 Candidatus Flemingiibacterium sp. | reverse complement strand
GTAAGAGTACCTGTTTTATCGGAGCAAATTACCGATGCGCTTCCGAGGGTTTCAACGGCAGGCAAACGGCGGATAAGCGCATTTTTCTTAACCATGCGCTGAACGCCGATGGAAAGAACGATAGTAACAATAGCAGGAAGTCCCTCGGGAATTGCCGAAACAGCCAAAGAAACAGAGGTCATAAACATATCCATAATCGGCTTATCGTTAAGAAGTCCAACCACGAAAATCACAGCACAGCAGCCAAGCGCAATAAAGCCAAGGTATTTACCAAGCTGCGCTAACTTCTGCTGGAGAGGAGTCTGACCGTCCTCTTCGCCGTCAAGGAGATTTGCGATTTTACCCATTTCGGTATCCATACCCGTTGCGCTTACAACAGCCACGGCAGTACCGTAGGTGATGGAACAACCTGAGAAAACCATATTGGTGCGGTCACCGAGGGGGGCTTTTTCGTCAATCACTGCGTTTGCATCCTTTTCGGAGGGAACAGATTCACCCGTGAGGGCAGATTCTTCACTTTTTAAGCTTACGCTGTGGATAAGACGGGCATCGGCAGGAACAAAATCTCCCGCTTCAAGCCGAATGATATCTCCGGGAACAAGCTCGGAAGCTTCAATAATCTTTTCTTCTCCGTCACGAATTACTCTTGCGTGTGGGGCAGACATATTTTTAAGGGCATCCAAGGCTTTTTCCGCCTTGCTTTCCTGAACCACGCCCATAATGGCATTGAGGATAACGATAAGCAGTATAAGTCCCGGCTCAAAAAATTCGCTGGCGCTTCCGTGTCCCTGCGTCAATTCATAGATAACAATACCTGCAGAAATTGCCGCCGCAATAAGGAGAATGATAATCATTACATCCTTAAACTGATCAAGGAAGCGGGCAAACATGGTCTTTTTCTTCTTTTCACGCAGTTTATTTGCGCCGTACTTAGTTAGTCTTGCCGAAGCTTCAGCGGCTGTAAGGCCCTTTTCACTTGTGGACAGCTCATTTAAAATGTCATTTGTTTCCATAGAATAGGGTGTCATTTGTTTCCTCCAAATAAAAATATTTCAAGAGATATTATATCGAAAAGTCTTAGTCTTTACAAGTACATTATTGATTATTTAACAGATTTTATAAAAAATATTCTCACCTCGGACACAATCCGATTCCATTATGACATCACGCGGTCATATGACCGCGTGAATAGCCTTTATTTACTTCTCTGCTCCTCTTCGATTTTGGCCACCATGTCAATACGTGTTTGATGACGACCTCCCTCAAATTCGGTATCAAGGAAGATATCGCAAAGCTCCAGACCAAGTCCGAAGCCTACCACTCTTCCTCCAAGACAGAGGACGTTTGCATCATTGTGAAGTCTTGTGTACTTAACAGAAAAAGCATCGGAAGCGCAAGCGGCGCGTATTCCACGGTGCTTGTTTGCCGCCATGGACATACCGATTCCCGTACCGCAAACGAGGATTCCGCGGTAGCATTCACCGGACTGTATCGCCTCGCAGAGCTTTTTCGCGTAATCAGGGTAGTTTACACTCTCGCCGTTACAGCCGAAATCGTGATACTTAACTCCTTTTTCATCAAGATGCTTCATGATTTCACATTTCAGCTCGTAACCGCCGTGGTCACAAGCAATAGCTAAAATTTTTTCCATAGTTGTAAATCCTTTCTTCAATGCAACGGC
>JAZNUF010000208.1:0-1631 GCA_045592185.1 Candidatus Flemingiibacterium sp. | reverse complement strand
AATTGAAAAATCTGCGCTTGAGAGAATCAAAAAAGAGATTTAAATTAAGCTGTCCAGCCATAAACACGTAATCCCGAATCGTATATTACCTGAACGTTATCGAAACCGAAATTTCCGGAGTCCACTCCGCTTACGGTAAACTTATAGGTGCGCGCAATAACCGAATACATCGGATCTGCATAATAATCTACAATTATTTGCGAAACACCGCTTGCGGTAAGTTCTTCTCTGATTTTATATAACTCCGATGGTAATCCGTGCCCCCCGTGATTGGTTATAAATTCTTCCGTGCAGTAATTCTTCACGCCAAAGACACAGAAAGTATCTTCGCAGTAATCCGAAAAGCTTTCAAGCGTCAACGGCTCCTCGCTATCGTAATACCATGTAGTGCTGTCAAGGAGTGCGTGCAAATACTGCTGATTTGTAACCACCATCTTTGATACATCCATCCCCCCATATGTAGAAATCCAGGGGGTAGCCCATATGACAGCTTCCGTATTTACTGCCGTTTCTGCGGAGTTTAGGTTTTCAAATTCAATGTTTACTCCAAGTCCCTCGGCAATTTTTACCGAATATTCTCCGGGCGGTATAGTTTTAATATTGCTTTTTTCAATTTTCAAATAAAGCTCGAGCTCATCAAGATATGTGAACGGAAATTTTCGTGATATTGAATATTCGGAAATCTCCATTCCCTCCCACGATGAAAGTGTATTTGGATTTTCAAGGTGGCAAAGCTCTGTGAGAGCTTTTACATCGTTTTCAATTATCGCTCGAGCTAACTTATATACATAATGTTCGTTTGCCGTTTCATCGGAAAGAGCGAGGCGTTCATAGTCGTTAATATCGTAACTTATCAGAGGCTCGTCATGCCCCGGATAAACCAAAGAAATAAAATAATATTTACCTACGTCACCCCCGGGTGAAAAGGAGGCGTTACCATCATTAACTGAATAATGGTTGTACACGCTGTATTCGCATCCATCGTCACCGTAGACATGAAAATGTATTCTTATCTGACTTTCACTTTCGTGTGGGAAATCCAAATCAAGAGTTAAGTCACCGTCAAAATATTTTCGACCGCGACCGGTGGGGTCAGCCGCCGAATACATGGCATCATAATCAACTAACGGGATGACTTTGTTCAGCATTAAATCAAACACCCACGCGTTTTTATCGTTGTACACCACCACGGCATTTCCATCATTGAATTCATGATATTTAAGACCGTCACTCAAAACAATACCGTTAACGCCATCAATATTAAAAAATTTATCCGGCAAAGCAGTGTCATCGGTAGATTCAACATCTTCCATAACGTCTGTTTGTGAGTCAAGGTCAGTATCTGCATTTGTAACATAAAATAAACTGCAAGAGGTAAGAAAAAAGGCTGTAAAAGAACAAAATAGAAATAGGACAATTTTCGAATTCAAAACATATCACACCTTTCGCGGATAATTATACCTATCTATTTGGACGACAAAAAAATGAATTTGTTCCATAAAAACAAATTCATTTAAAAAGTTTTAACTTTTATCTTTCCGGAGCAGGACGAGAAGCGGGTTCATCGTTGTCACTCATAAATGTTAATGGAACACCGCGGCGAAGCTCAGAAATAGACTCCCCTTCCTCCT
>JAZNUF010000207.1:0-13511 GCA_045592185.1 Candidatus Flemingiibacterium sp. | reverse complement strand
AGCGAAAAAACCGAAGCCAAGCTTCGCCTTGAAGAACGCCGTCAGCAACTAAAGTCCCAATACGATGAGAAAAAACGTGCGGCAGGAGAAATTGAAAAGACTGCAGGGGATATTGCCGCAGAGCTGACAGCCATCGAAGGGCGAGAGGAAAAGGCAAAGGCTGAGCGTGATACTCTCCGCGAAAAGATGGAATCGGAGCTTGCAAGGCTTCGTGAGGGAGAGGCAAGCCTTGTTGATTTAAAAATCCGTTTGTCTGTGCTTGACACAAGCGAAAAGAGTGACATTGACAAGGCGGAGTCCATAAAGGCGGAAATTGAAAAATATTCTGAAAGCACCGCACTGCTTGAAGCCCGTGCCGCTAAAGCGGACAAGACCATTGCCGATTACAATGGGAAAAAGGCGGCATTGTCCGAAGAAGCGGATAAGCTGAATGCAAAAATCGAAGGCTTAAAAAAGGACAAGCAGGAGCTTATTGACAGGGCAAACGAGGTTTACCTTGAGTACACCTCGAAAAAGCACAGAATTGACGCTATTCGCCGTATGGACGAGCTTTTCGAGGGGTATGCTCAAAGTGTTCGTTTCGTTATGAATGAGTACGAGGGCGGTCATATTGGGGGGCTTAATCCCCACAGCGAGAAGGGCGGTAAAATTCACGGCCCCGTGTCACGGCTTATAAATGTCAGCACCAGGTACACCATTGCAATCGAAACAGCTTTGGGTGCCAATATCCAAAACATAATCGTTGATGACGAATTTGTGGCAAAGACGGCTATAAATTATCTTAAATCCAAGAATGCCGGCAGAGCCACATTCTATCCCATAAGCTCCATGAAGCCCCGCTACAGCCAAATTCCCGAAAATGAATGTAAGGGCTATGAGGGCTATATCGGCACTGCGGACAGCGTTATCGAGTTTGACGGGAAATTCAGCGGTGTAATAAGAAATCTTCTCGGCGGCACCCTACTTTTTGACAATATCGACAACGGCTCTGTCTTTGCAAAGGCAACGGGCTATAAGGTCAGAGTTGTTACCCTGGACGGACAGGTTATCAACGCGGGCGGCTCGTTTACGGGCGGCTCCGTGAAGCGGGATTCCGGTATGCTCACAAGGTGGACGGAAACCGAAAAATTAAAGCAGGATTCCGAAAACCTGGCAAAACAGCTTGACTCCTTGAAGGCAGAGCAGAATACCTGTGACGCCAATATCGAAAAGGCAACAAAAGAGTTGTCGGGAATATCGGCTCAATCTGCTATGCTCTCGTCCCTCATTGGCGCAGAAACAACTCAGCTTGAGGTTATGCGCAGTCAGCTTGGTGGAGAAAAGAATATGCGCGAGTCCCTTGAAAGGGATTTGGAGGCAATAAAAACCGATGCTGACAGTCGCGCTGACGCACTTCGTCAGCTAAAGGCTAATGAAGAAGAGCTTTCTATCGAAGCTGAGAAAATCAGTGCCGCGCGCACTTTGGGTATGTCCCATATGGGCGAGCTTGAAGAAGAAATCGAGGACTGCGAGAGGGAGCGCGGAGAGCTTCTCATACGCCGTGCGGAGGTATTTAAGGACCTTGAGGGATGTACGAGGGAGCTTGAAGAAATCACCCTGCGCATGGAAGAAAACACCGGAGAAATCGAAGCTGCCGAGAATCTTAGAGAGGCTCTCTCCGAGGAAAATACCGAGGCGGAAAAAGCTCTTGTGGATATGCGCGGCGAGCTGGCGGCTGCCGAGGCGGAGAGCGTAAAAATCGAGGAAGAAAGCAAGTCTGTATCGGGACAAAATCTTGAATACGAACAAAAGCTTGCAAAGCTCAGAGGACAGATTAAGGAAAAGACAAATCAAAAAGAGCTTTGCTTCCGCGACCATACTCTGTCGGAGAACAAGGTGAATAACCTTGTGGCAGAGCGAGATACCATGACGGAACGTCTTTGGAATGACTACGAGCTTACTTATTCTCAGGCTCAGGAGTGCGGATATCCCACGGTTACGGCGGAGAATCAAAAGGCAGTTTTGGCAGAGCTTAGTGAATACCGCACGAAGCTTCGTTCTCTCGGTCATGTTAATCTTGCCGCCATTGACGAATATGTGGAGGTCAAGAACCGTTTTGACTTCATGAGCGAGCAGATTGGTGACCTTAACAAGTCTAAAGATAATTTGCTTGAAATCATCGTGAAGCTTGAATATGAAATGAGAGAGGCGTTTACTACTGCCTTTGCGGAAATCGACCGTAATTTCAAAATCGTTTTCGCCGAGCTTTTTGGCGGCGGTACAGCGGAGCTTTCTCTCACGGACCCGGAAAATGTGCTGACAAGCGGTATCGAAATTGCCGTAGCACCTCCCGGTAAAATCATAAAGAGTCTTACGCTCCTGTCCGGTGGTGAGCAGGCGTTTGTGGCGATTGCGCTTATTTTTGCCATACTCAGAGTCAACCCCACGCCATTCTGTATCTTCGATGAAATAGAGGCGGCACTGGATGATGCAAACGTCTTCAGATTTGCCGATTACCTGGGCAGATACTCAAACCGTACTCAATTTATAGTCATTACCCACCGCCGCGGTACCATGGAGATGGCGGATAGGATTTACGGAGTTACCATGCAGGAACGGGGAATTTCTAAGGTGCTTTCGCTCAACATAAACGAGGCGGCAGAAAGACTTGAAAAATAATTTAGGAGATAAGAATGGGATTTTTTGATAGACTAAAAGAGGGGCTTTCCAAAACGAAAAATACCCTTTTCAAGCAGGTTGACAATTTGTTTAAAAGCTTCGTCAAGGTCGATGAGGATATGCTTGAAGAATTAGAAGAGCTTCTTATAATGTCCGATGTGGGCGTTGTTTCCACGGAAAAGATTATTGACGAGCTGAGGGAGCGAATCCGCGATGAACGAATTCACGAGCCTGAGGCCTGCAGAGAGGCACTTCAGAAGATACTTGTGGGAATGATTGGCGAGGGTCAGCCCTTAAACCTTGACAGCTCTCCCGCGGTGATACTTGTAATCGGTGTGAATGGCGTTGGTAAGACTACGTCTATCGCAAAAATTGCAAACAACCTTAAAGCCGAGGGCAAAAAAGTCGTCCTTGCAGCTGCGGACACCTTCCGTGCCGCTGCCATCGACCAGCTTCAAATTTGGGCCGACAGAGTGGGAGTGGAGCTTGTGAAGCACACGGAGGGCTCCGACCCTGCGGCGGTGGTTTTCGATGCCGCCTTGGCGGCGAGGAAGCGTGAGGCGGACGTGCTGATTGTGGATACTGCCGGCAGACTTCATAACAAGAAAAATCTCATGGACGAGCTTGCAAAAATCAATCGCGTAATAGAAAGGGAGCTTCCCGAATCGTCACGGGAAACTCTGCTTGTCCTTGACGCTACCACCGGTCAGAATGCTGTAAGTCAGGCGAAGGAATTTAAGAATGCCGCCCAAATTACGGGGCTTGTGCTGACAAAGCTTGACGGTACGGCGAAAGGCGGAATCGTCTTTTCCATAAAAGAGGAGCTTGATATACCCGTAAAATTCATCGGTGTTGGCGAAAAGATGGAGGATATGCAGGTGTTCAACTCAAAAGATTTTGTAGACGCACTTTTTGAGGTCTGATTAGGGGGAAATATGATTAAAGTAGTTCTTGCATCGCGAAATCAAAAAAAAATCCGGGAAATGGAAACTTTATTTGGACAGCTTTCGTCTAATAAAGTAGAGGTTCTGTCCCTTGACGATATCGGATATACCGAGGACATAGTGGAAGACGGGACAACTTTCGCGGAAAATTCAAAAATCAAGGCGTCCGTGCCTGCGCGTCTTGGATATATCGGTATTGCCGATGATTCGGGGCTGGAGGTTGATGCGCTTGGCGGCGGGCCGGGCGTTTACTCCGCAAGATACAGCGGAGAGGGTGCCACCGATGAAAAAAACAATGAAAAGCTCTTATACGAGCTTAGGAATGTCCCTGCCAATAAACGCACCGCGCGCTACCGTACCGTAATAACCTGCGTGTTCCCGGACGGCGACTCCTTTTCTGCCGAGGGCTCCTGCGAGGGAGTTATTCTCACTGCACCCGATGGTGACGGTGGATTTGGTTACGACCCGCTTTTCTGGTGTGACACATACGAAAAAACCTTCGGCAGACTTACCGCCGAAGAAAAGAACGGCATAAGCCACCGCGGCAAGGCAATGAGAGAATTTGTCGCGAAATTTGAGGAATATTTAAAAACGAAAGGCAGTTTATAAAATGCTTACAAGTAAACAGCGGGCTTTCCTGCGTTCAATGGCCCAGAGTCTTGAGCCCATATTTCAAGTGGGAAAAGGCGGCGTTTCTGACAATATGTGCGAACAAATTTCCAATGCTCTTGAGGCAAGAGAGCTTATAAAGCTTCGTGTTCTCGACAATTCCGACTATAACGCAAAAGAAGCGGCAGAGGAGATTTCCGAAGCGGTTTCGGCGGATGTGGTGCAGGTTATCGGGACAAAATTCGTTCTTTACCGTGAATCGGTTGACCACAAGAAAATCGAGCTTCCGAGAGTAAAGTAATATGGGACAAAGGGTTGAACGGTTCGGAATTTACGGGGGGACATTTTCTCCCATACACTGCGGACACGTCAAGGCGGCGCTGGAGTTCTTTCACCGGATGAGGCTTGACAAGCTTCTCATAATTCCAACGGCAAAGCCGCCCCACAAGGAAGAGGTTGCAGGGGCTTCTGCCCATGACCGCCTTGCTATGACAAGGCTTGCTTTCTCGGACTTTGAAGAATATAAGAATGGTAAAATTGAGGTTTCGGATTTTGAAATTTCCCGAAAAAATAAGAGCTATACCGTTAATACCCTTGAGCATTTCCGCTGTGCCGGACGTGTTCTTTACCTGCTTATGGGTACGGATATGTTTCTGACTCTTGACGAGTGGTACAGAAAAGAAGACATTTTTTCACTGTCTGAAATTGTGCTTATGCGGCGGGAAAACAACCCGTGGAATGATAAGCTTATCGAGGAGAAAAACGCGGAATATATTGCCCACTTCGGGGCAAAGACCCACTTTATTTCCGAATCTCCCCTTGAGGTTTCCTCAACGGCTCTTCGCCTTATGATAGCTGAGGGTGAATCCACAGAGGGATTAATTCCCGATGCCGTTTGCAAATATATTATGGAAAACCGGCTTTACAGATAATCTTTTGGGGGTATCATGCTTACAAAAACACAAGAAACGGAGTTGGCGACCCTTCGGGGACGGATTCGTCCGTACATGAGTGGGAAACGTCTGCTTCACACCTATGCTGTGGAGGAAGAAATCGGTGTGCTGTCACGGATTTATTGTCCCGATGACGAATTTCATTTAAGAATCGCGGGACTGCTTCACGATATAACGAAGGAACTTAAATTGCCCGAGCATCTGGCGATTTGCCACAAGTTTTTAATAGAATACACGGACGAGGAAAAGCTATCTCCGAAAATCTTTCATGCGAAAACGGCGGCAGGAATTATAAAGGAGGATTTCCCCGAATACAGCGGTATTTTAGCCCTTGAATCCATACGCTGGCATACCACGGGGCGCCGTGGAATGACTTTGCAGGATTGTCTTCTTTACCTCGCCGATTGGATCGAAGCAACACGAAGCTTTGATGCTTGCCGAGAGCTTCGCCGCTTTTTCTACGACAGGCTGAAAAATGCGAATACGCGGGAAGAAAAGGAAGATTTACTTCTTGACACCATGATAAAATCTTTTGATGTAACCATAAATTTGCTGATTGACGAGGGGCAAATTATTAATCCCAATACTATAGATGCACGAAATTATTTTATCGCTCAAAAGAGTGTCGCCCAGATGAAAGGAACCTAAAAAAATGAGTACACAAATGAACAAACGCCGTCCAAACAAGACAAAGAAAATACCGAAGCTTCCCATTATACTGTTTTCGGTGCTTGCCGCATTGATTGTGTTGATGATTGTGGGCGTTGTTTCTTTTCTGAAGTTCTACACTCCGGCGCTTGATACTGATGCGCCCTTTACCAATGATACAGCAACCGACAGCACCGATGATACCACAGCCGATACTACCTCGGGGGATGAAGATTCAAAATATGTGAGAAATACCAAGGTGGTCAATTTTCTTTTAATCGGTCAGGATCTTGAAAGCTGGAAGACTGACGTTATGATGCTTGTAAACTTCAATATGGAAAAAGGAAGTCTTAACATCCTTCAAATTCCGCGTGATACCTATGTTAATTCTGATGAAATTCGCGGAAAAATCAACAACCTGATGTACAAAAAGAGCAGGGCTGCCTATGAGGAAAAGCAGTACCCCACCGTGAAAGACCGTATCGTGTCGGGAATGGAGGGGACTGTGGAATTTCTTGAAAAGCGGCTTTGTATTCAGATAGACGGATACGCCCTGATTAATCTTGAGGGCTTCAGAAATGTGATTGACATAATCGGCGGCGTGAGCATCAACGTGCCCATGGATATGAAGTATGAGGACCCGGATCAGAATTTGTATATAGATCTTAAAGCAGGTCCGCAGATTTTAAACGGTGAAGAGGCGGAAATGTTTGTCCGCTTCAGAAGCGATTATGTTCAAGGTGATATAGGCCGAGGGGATGCCCAGAAAATCTTCCTGGCGGCACTCTTTAAGGAGCTTACCGAAAGCATAAACATTTCCACCATACCTCAGCTTGTGGGCGAAGCGGGAAAACACGTTACCACTGATCTTGATGCGGCGGAAATTGTCTTCTATGCAAAGGAGCTTATGGGCGTTGACATGGCTAATGTTTCCATGATGACCTTACCGGGCGATGCCCCAAATTCTGCCCATTACCTTATGCGCCGCGCAGATATGATTACCATTATTAACGAGTATTTTAATGTATACAATAAGCCTATAACCGAGGAGATGTTCGATTCCGAGCTTAATTTTACCGATGCCGCGGATGAGAAATACCACGCGATATATACCTCTCCGGCTACCGAATTCACCGTATACACGGCGGCGGGAATTGATTCTCAGGGAATTTACATTCCCCACACAACGCACAATTAAAAGAAAGGATATAAGTCCATGGATATCAATTTTGAAAATATAACCCCCGAAAATCATCCTGACCTGACAAATGCAGAGCCTATAGAGATTGCAAAGCTTCTCGTGCATATTTTAGACATGAAAAAGGGACGGGATATAAAGCTGCTTCATGTGGCGGACAAAACTATAATTGCTGACTATTTTGTAATTTGCAGCGGCACGTCAAACACAAATATTAAGGCTCTCGCCGGCGAGGCGGAATATAAACTGGAGCTTTGCGGCGTAGCTGTGCGCCATATGGACGGATACAGCGAGGGCGAATGGATTGCCCTTGATTTCGGTTCGGTTATTGTTCACATAATGAACCGTGACAGCCGCGAGTTCTTTAAGCTTGAAAAGCTGTGGAGTGAGGCAGAAAATGTTGATATAAGCGATATTCTTGTGCAGTAGTTCTTTCGCTTGTATTGACAAAAAAGGCCTGATGTGATAAAATTAAACAGATGACAGAAGTTTTATACGGGCGTCACATTAAAAATAAACAATACACTATCAATCAATATTATGAGGGTTCAATATGAAATACGATTTTAAAGCTGTTGAGAAAAAATGGCAGGACAAATGGGAAGAAACCGGCGTTTTTAAGGCTAAAGAGGACTATACAAAACCGAAATTTTACGGACTTGTAGAGTTCCCTTACCCCAGCGGCGCGGGTATGCACGTTGGTCACATAAAGGCATATTCCGGCCTTGAGGTAATATCCAGAAAAAGACGGATGGAGGGATATAATGTCCTTTTCCCCATCGGTTTTGACGCTTACGGACTCCCCACAGAGAATTATGCTATCAAAACGGGTATTCACCCCCGTCAGGTAACGGACAACAACATCGCAAAATTCACCTCTCAGCTTAAGAGAGTAGGCTTCTCCTTCGATTGGGACAGAGTTGTTGACACCACAGAGGAGGGCTACTACAAATGGACTCAGTGGATTTTCAGAAAGATGTTCGATGCGGGACTTGTTTTCCGTGCCACAACTCTCGTAAACTACTGCCCCAGCTGTAAGGTCGTGCTTTCCAACGAGGATTCCCAGGGAGGAAAATGCGATATTTGCCACAGTGATATCGTTCAGAAGTCCAAGGACGTTTGGTATCTCCGAATTACAGAGTATGCCGACAAGCTCCTTCAGGGCCTTGATAAGGTGGATTACCTGCCCAACATCAAGCTTCAGCAGGAAAACTGGATCGGACGTTCCGAGGGCGCATTTGCTAACTTTGCTATTGCCGGTACCGAGGACAGCCTGCGTATCTATACCACAAGATGCGATACCATGTTCGGCGTAACCTTTATGGTTATCGCGCCAGAGCATCCCATTATCGAAAAATATCGCGACAGAATTACCAATATTGAAGCCCTTGACGCATACAAGACCGAATGTACAAAAAAGACTGAATTTGAACGTACTCAGCTGGTCAAGGACAAAACGGGAGTCCGTATTGAAGGACTCACCGCCGTAAATCCCGCAAACGGCAAGGAAATACCCATTTACATTTCTGACTATGTAATGATGGGTTACGGTACGGGAGCTATCATGGCGGTTCCCGCCCATGATGAGCGCGACTACGATTTTGCGAAGAAATTCGGTATTGACATAATCGAAGTAATAAAGGGCGGAGATATCTCGAAGGAAGCCTATACCGGTGACGGCGAGATGGTCAACTCCGATTTCCTCAACGGTATAAAGACCAAAAAAGAAGCTATTGAAGCTATGCTTAAATACCTGGGAGAAAAGGGTGTCGGCGAAAAGGGCGTTCAGTATAAAATGAAGGACTGGGCATTTAACCGTCAGCGTTATTGGGGCGAGCCTATTCCGATTATCCATTGCCCTCATTGCGGAATGGTGGGCGTACCCTATGAGGAACTTCCCCTGAAGCTTCCCAATATGGAAAACTTCGCTCCCGGAGAGGGCGGCGAATCTCCTCTTGCAAAAATTGATTCCTTTGTAAACTGCACTTGCCCCAAGTGCGGAAAGCCGGCTAAGAGAGAAACGGACACCATGCCTCAGTGGGCAGGCTCTTCTTGGTATTTCCTGCGCTACTGCGACCCTCACAACGAGGACGCCCTTGCATCCAAGGAAGCCCTTAACTATTGGCTTCCCGTTGATTGGTACAACGGCGGTATGGAGCACGTTACCCGTCACCTGATTTATTCCCGTTTCTGGCATCGTTTCCTTTATGATATTGGGGAAGTCCCCGTTGATGAGCCTTACGCAAAGCGTACTGCCCAGGGCTTGATTCTGGGCCCGGACGGGGAGAAAATGTCAAAATCCAAGGGTAATGTAGTTGACCCTAATGACGTTGTGGACGAATTTGGTGCGGACGTTCTCCGCGTTTACATTCTCTTTATGGGCGATTATGCTTCGGCTGCTCCGTGGAGCGAAAGTTCTGTGCGCGGATGCAAGAGATTTATTGACCGCGTGGTTGGACTTTGCGATATGATAAAGGGCGAGGGGGCAACACCCAAGCTTGAATCTTCATTCCACAAGACCATTAAAAAGGTTTCCCTTGACATTGAGGATATGAAGTACAATACCGCAATCGCTGCGATGATGAGCCTGATTAACGACATCTACGACTGCGGAAGTCTGACACGTGAGGAGCTTTCAATATTTGTACGCCTACTTAGTCCCTTTGCACCTCACATTGCCGAGGAAATTTGGGAAAATTACGGGGATGGCGGACTTTGCGCCCTTGCTGAGTGGCCTAAATGGGATGAGGCAAAAACTATGGATTCCACCGTGGAAATTGCCGTTCAGGTATGCGGCAAGTTAAAATTCACCAAGGAAATTCCCGTTGACACATCAAAAGAAGACGCGATAGCACTTGTTAAGGCTGACGAGAGAATGGCGGCACTCCTTGAGGGCAAAACCATTGTCAAGGAAATCAGCGTTCCCAACAAGATTGTCAACATCGTTGTGAGATAACGAGCTATGCAGACGCTGGTTAATTATGATGAACTTCCACAAGCTGTACGGAACTTTATAAGCTATAAGCTTACCGTACAGGGTCGTTCAAAAAAAACCATGGACGAATACGCCCTTGACCTGCGGACATTTCTAAGATTTTTAAGAGCAAAAAGGGGCGGAGAAAATATCTCCGCCCTTTCTCCTTCCGATATGGCTGAGGTGGATATTTCCGATATAGATATAGGCTTTATAGCCTCGGTAACTGCTGAGGAAATTTACGATTTTCTATATTACACCCTTGAGGGACGTTCAAACAAATGGTCGGCAAGGGCGAGAAAACTGTCTGCGCTTAAGAGCTTTTACAAATACCTTACTGTGAACGCCGGCCTTGTGGAAAATGACCCTACCAAAAATATTGACGGCCCGCAAAAAAAGAAAACTCTGCCTAAGTTTTTGACTCTTGAAGAAAGTGAAGCGCTCCTTGAAGCGGTTCGCGGTGACGAAACCTCGAAGACGAGAGAACGGGACAGCTGTATACTTGTGCTTTTCCTCAACTGCGGTATGCGTCTTTCGGAGCTTGTGGGAATCAATGTCACCGATATTGATTCATCCATGGAGTCTTTCCGAGTGCTCGGAAAGGGCGCAAAGGAGAGAATGATATACTTGAACGATGCCTGCAGAGATGCTCTGCGTTCATATCTTTTAGTGCGTTCCACCCTGGAGATTGACCCAAAGGATAAAAATGCGCTGTTTATCTCCTCGCGGCACAATCGTATCAGCAATAAGACGGTTCAGTGGGTTGTGTATAAATATTTGAAGATGGCAGGGCTGGAGTACAAGCATTTTTCTACCCATAAGCTCCGCCATACAGCGGCAACCCTTATGTATCAGTCGGGTAACGTGGATGTTCGCGTGCTGAAAGACATTCTGGGGCACGAGCAGTTAAACACCACGCAAATTTATACCCATGTCAACGATGAAAACATCAGACGTGCTATTGCCGCAAATCCTCTTGCCGGTTTTAAGGCAACGGGAAAGAAGTCTGTGGAAGACGAGGAAGAATAAGATGTACGACCTTACAAAAACCTTATTTGTGTCAGACCTTGACGGTACTCTCATGGGCAGTAACGGAAAGCTTTCAGCCGAAACGGTGAAGGAAGTTAACCGTATGGTCAAGGAGGGGGTAAAGTTTACCTTTGCTACTGCGCGCTCCTACACCTCTGCTATGTGGGTTGCAAGTGAGCTTGAACTTGAAATCCCCATGATACTGCACAACGGTGTGTTCATAAGGGATAAGAAAAAAGGCGTCATTTCCTCCCATTTGCTTGAAAATCCGGAGAAAGTAAGGGGTATACTTAAAGAATATCATCTAAGCCCTTTCGTCTACTCCCTGAGGGACGGACAAGAAAAATACTGTTATGTCCCAAAATCGCTGACAAGGGAAGCGGCGGCATATCAAGCCACTCGGAAAAACGACCCTCGTGACAATCCGCTGCCCGATGAATCCCATATGTGGGAAGGGGAGATTTATCACGTCCTTTGTATCGACAACCGTGAGGAGCAAACCCGTGAGGCGTATGAAGCTTTAAAGGGCGATTATAACTGCCTTCGGGGGAAGGATTATTACAGCGGAGATACTTGGCTTGAAATTTTTCCCGGGGAAGCCAGCAAGGCAAGTGCCGTATCGGAACTTCGGAAGCTTCTCGGCTGTGAAAAAGTGGTAGTGTTCGGGGACGGCGCAAATGATATATCCATGTTCCGTGTGGCGGACGAATGTTATGCCGTTTCGGGGGCGGTGGATTCCTTGAAAAATGAGGCAACTGCGATAATCGGAAGCTGTGACGGTAACGCTGTTGTGAAGTGGTTACAGGAGCATATTTGAGTATTATAAAAATGCAAAGCGGAGGTCGGTTTTATGCCATATACATATAACAAACGGCTCCGGGATATAATTTCGGAATCAGCTGTAAAGCAATCGCTGATCCCGGTGTTTGTTTGTGATGAAAATTTCAGGATTTGCCTGAAAAGTATCGGCGCGGAACGCTTTTTTCCAAGGCCGATAGTGAACGGCTCTGTCTTGCCCCAACTGTCAGAGGATGTAATTGAGCGGATAAATTCCTCTGATGCTCCCGTCTGCGGCATCTTTAAATTACCGAAAAACGATGCTTTTGCGATTATCACCACCGGAGTTGTATGCGGTGAAAAATATTATGCACTCATTTTTGAGCCTCGGATTCTTTTTGTTTCTGAGCCGATTCCTCAGTATATAGCGGAGTCATACAAAAATTTGTCAGGGGCGGTGGAGGAGCTGTTATCCTCTCCGAGAGAGGATTTTGGCAAGCTGGAGCGTTGCTGTTCTCAAATAGTAAGACTGTCCCTCTTTTGGGAGCAGGCGGCTTTGCCCGAAGCGCAGCACAGCTTTGCTGTTGTCGACTTAAACCGGGAGATAAGTGTGGTTTTGGAGGAGTGTTCGTCTATGCTCTCGGTTATCGGCGCATCAGTAACGCTGAAAAGCCTTTCAAGGACGCCCGCCGTGTGCTGCTGCGAGAGTCGGATTATACATATTTTCTCCTCGGCGTTTATTGCCGCCGCTGTCATGCTTTCGTCTGACGGGCAGGCTGAGGTAAGCTGTGAGTCGGACGTTAAGGATTCTGCGGTTGAACTGGCGGTGTCGGTAAATTACAACGGCACCAAGAAGCTAAATGATTTTAATGAGCTTTGCTGTTACATTCAGCCTTTAAGACTTGAATTTGCCGCACTAATGGACATGGCCGAGAGATACGATATTGCTCTTGGCTGCCGCACGGCTGCGGATAAGTTAATTATTACTTGTAAATTTGCTTCACATCCTGCTGCAAATATTAAGTTCCGTGCACCTATCAGCAGTACCATGGCAGCCCATATTCGTTACATTATAAGGGGAATATGCGACCTTGTGGTAGATTATTTTGAGAATAAGGGTTAAGATGGGGTAGCTGTGCACCATATTTTGCACACATTTTACAATCGCTTAACTTTTAGAATACATAAAGGTGTTAAAATTAGTATAATCTGTAATTTATCATCATGTTTAATTATATATTGAGGTGGATTTATGTCGTTCATTGATTTTGTGCAGCAAATGCTGCAAAACCCGATGCTTCTTGTTTCAACTGTGCTGACTCTCGGCGTTATCTTGGTTAACGGTTGGACTGACGCTCCCAATGCCATTGCCACTTGCGTTTCCACCAGGGCTATCAGCGTGAGAAAAGCTATTATAATGGCGGCGGTGTTTAATCTGTTCGGAGTATTTATAATGACTATAATAGCTCCAAACGTGGCGCAAACTGTTACAAAGATGGTCAGCTTCGGCCGGGGCGAGGATTCGCTGATTGCCCTGTGTGCGGCGATGTTGGCGATTGTAATTTGGGCTACGGCGGCATGGTATTTCGGTATTCCCACCAGCGAAAGTCATGCGCTTATTGCGGGCCTTTCAGGTGCGGCGCTTGCCATTCCCGGCGGTGAAATCAACGGCGCGGAATGGATGAAGGTTATATACGGACTCGGGCTTTCCACCATTCTTG
>JAZNUF010000206.1:0-1634 GCA_045592185.1 Candidatus Flemingiibacterium sp. | reverse complement strand
TCCTCTTCCGTTGCCATTCCGGGGATAAAAGAATCCGCGTCCTGGCTGTAAACGATGCCCTTAACCTTATATTTTGACTCTTTTTCGCGGTCCCACATAACAATTTTGCGATAAGCCTCGGGAGAGGATTCTTTTGCCATTTCCGGTGTAACCTCGGGAGAGCCGCAAACATTCGAAGCATCCTCGGGAATAGAATCAACGGGGACTAAAGAGATTTCATCCACGCAGTATGGCTGAATATATTCCGCTGCGGGACCTCCGCCGATATATATGTACCAAAGGGGGGCTTTTAAATCAAGATAATACTCTGCCTTAAGCCACTCGTTGTTTATATTGGCAGCAAGTCTATACTGATGCTGAGTCATACCGACATAGTGCTCGTGAACCTCAATTCGCAGGCAAGACACATGACCTACACAAGCGGTACGGAGATACATAGTCAGCTTATACTTTCCCGCTTCAATTCTTTTGGTGGCATTCCAGCGCATACCGCCGTAGTTGAGGTAAATATTTTTCATGCGGAGATATCCGCCGTTTTCATCTTCAATCCATTCTAGGTCTTGACTGGGCTCACCCGAACGCCAAAAATCGAGACAGGATTCATCATCCATACTTCCGTTTTCAAATAAATTCTGAGGATTCTCTTCCGCTTTAATCGAAAGGACCTTTGCCATTTTAGGAGCCACTGCGTTTTTCTCCATGGAATAATACCTCCGAGTGCAATTTTCGCCAATATTAATCAGGCGCGTAAACTATTTAAGGTAAGACCATTCTACCATAAACCACCGTAAAAGTCAAGTATTTACTGAAATTTTACCGTCTTAAATTCAGGCAAAAAACACACAAAAAAGAGCAAAGCTTTGTTATGCTTTGCTCATTAACTTTTTTAAAGATTCCATATATTTTTTTTGGTTGGCTTTTTCCTTTACGTACACCTTTGCAAGGTGGGTAAAATATGCTCCGTGGATATCCTTTGAGTGGTCATCAGCGAGATATTTTTTAATTTCTGTCATTCTCTGCTCATCGGATAAATCAAATCTATCATTTAATATAAAGTGTTCTGCGGTGATTATGTTTCTGAACTTGTCGACCAGCTCCATCCACTGGTTGATTTCATCGTTAAATGGGGCTTCTTCATCAATGGACAGCCCTTGTGCCGAAAGAAAACATTCAGCCATGTAGTAATATCCTCGCCGATTAGGGTGGAGGCGGTCTTCGTTATATACCGTTTCCTTTTGCATCGCCCTTGTCAGGCAGGAGTGAAAATCCACAAGAGGATAGCCTCGTTCTTTGGCAAAAGCCTTAACATAATCGGCATAGCCAAGAATCAGTGCATAGCCGCCTTTGTGTGGAACAATGGGCGATTTCCCATATTCATCATAGGGCGCGGGGGTGCACAGAATCGGTGCAATTTTATTGTCCGACAGTTTATCGCAATAAGCTTCCAAATTACGCTTATATTTATTGAAGGTTTCCTCCAATATTTCGTACTTTCCGTCCTCCAGGTCAAGAGCTTCACGGTAAGCATCGTTTCCACCCATTGCAAGCACCGCATGGGTGGGGTTATAGGGCAGGACGTCCTCACAAAATGTGGCGAGCACCGAGTTTAAACTGCCACCCGATATTCCGCAGTT
>JAZNUF010000205.1:0-10338 GCA_045592185.1 Candidatus Flemingiibacterium sp. | reverse complement strand
GAGTGGCGTACTCGATAAAGCTTCCCATCTGCAGCTTGTTTTTAACAAAATCAAAGGAAACATCGGTAGTAAGCTCTTGTAAAATCCGCACCGCAACAGTATTAACTGAGCGAGTAACCGCATCATTTACAGTAGTAAGCCCTCCGTAAACCTCCGGCAGGTTTTTAGGATATGCCGTAGGATTCAAGCGTTCCTCGTCATCATCGGCATAATTAAACCACACCGGTACATCATCGTAGACACTTCCGTAGGTTATAAGTCCGTTTTCAAGTGCCGGCGCATACACCGATACGGGTTTTATGGACGAACCCGGTGAACGTGTTGTGCTCGTGGCCATGTTGAGAAGCAAATTGGCTTCTTTTTCTCCGCGGGCTCCAACAAGTCCCAAAACGTCTCCTGTATACGGGTCGATTACCACCGCAGAAGATTGAGGCTGAATTGCGTTATTCGTCTTCGGGAAACTTGATTCGTTAACATAAACCTCCTCAAGCACCATCTGTACCTCGGGGTCTTGCAGAGTGTAAATCTGTAGTCCTCCCGTGTATATGAGGTTGTACGCCATTTCAAGAGTGTACCCCTTTTGCTCTACAAGAGCGTTTGCAACCTCTACCATCACCTGGTCGGTGTACCATGAATTTGAAGTAATGGCTGCGTCCTTAGCTCTGCCTTGATAATCAAGCACAAGCTCTTTATTGTAAGCCTCATCGTACTCGTTTTTAGTGATGTAACCTTGGTCAAGCATCTCCCAGAGAATCTGATTTCTTCTCTCCGCTTGCTTTACGGGGTTTTGCACGGGGTCATATCTTGTGGGAGAATTGGTAATCGCCGCAATCGCCGCACATTCTATGAGAGTAAGCTCGCTTACATCCTTGTTAAAATAAGTGTATGCCGCCGCCTGCACTCCATAACAGTTTTGCGAAAGATAAATGTTATTCAGATACAACTCAAGAATCTGCGTTTTATCGAGCTTTTTCTCAAGATTCAACGCTTGCAGAATCTCCTGAATCTTACGCTGGGGAGTATAGTCACGGTTGTCCGTAAGGTTCTTAATAGTTTGCTGAGTTATAGAAGAACCGCCGCCTTGCGATTCCTCAAAGGGAATAAAATAGTTTAATATTGCCGCGCCCGTACGCCATATATCAACGCCGTTGTGACTCCAAAAACGTTTGTCCTCAATAGCAACAAAAGCGTCTACCAAATTTTCGGGGATTTTGGTATATGAAACCCAGACGCTGTTTTCCGAACCGTAAAGCTGTTCATCCTTTATTTCTATGGGTGTACCCACACGGTTTTCGCGATCGCTGTAATCCATATAGTAAATTTTTGTTGTTTGACTTGAATTCATACGGAAGAGCGCGGGGTCAATTTCCGGATCAATGTAATTTTTTATATAAACGGCAAAAGCTACCCCTACTATGATTCCCGTTATAAGGCAAATGAGAAGCACCGTCAGAAAAGCGTTCAGTACATAGGACAAAACCCGTCCCACAACTTTTCCTGCGAGCTTTCCGGAATCAGCCATCTCTTTTGACCAGTTTACTTTTCTGTTTTGGTTATTTTTTCTTTGGTTATTGTTCAAAACCTAATCTCCCCCTTCCGCAAATTGGGCGGTATACATTATATGACGAGGATAAGTCAAAATTTGTTACGACTATTATACAACAATTAAGTTAATTTTTTATGAACCGCTTTGCAATATTAAGAAAATTTTACTCCGCGTCCTCAGATTTTTTCACCATCGCCACCGATTTCTCTCCGGCACTTCTCCAAAAATATGAGAACATGATTATTATAAGTCCCAAAATAATTCCGCCAAAATCAACTCCAAGGGCAAGGTGAACCACATTTGAATCAGTAGTAAATTTTGATATGAGCATAAAATTGAATATGGAACGGACGATTCCGATAAGTATTCCTCCTGCCGCTACCGACAAGCCAATATACATCATGTTCCGCTGATTTTTGGGATTATATTCATCCCCATTTGCGATATTATTTATGAAGTTTGACAAAAATAGGGATATGGGCGCAACCACGATGCAAACTGCCGCAAACAGCATAAGCTCCGCATAAATTACCGTTTTTATGTGTCCTGCGGTAACATCTGCATAGGGCGCATCAATACGGATTCCGTTACCTACGGTAAGGGAATAATATTCCTCCTCATGTAAACTCATAAAGGGAGGGAGCATCATTTCAGAAGGGGATACGTTTACAAAAAGCATTATGAAAGCAACTATCCCCGCTAAAACAGCCGCGACCATAGCAAGATAATAAATCACCTTTAATATGGGCGCACCTACCTTTGAGAATGCCGCAATTCGCTTACATACCGCACTTATGTCCTCTTTTTTCTTGAATATACTCATTTTCCCTCTCCCTTTATTTTACAACTACATTTTCGTCCCCAAGTACTTCCCTAAGCTCATTTATAACAAAAGGACTTGCATAAAGCCGCATATTCCCGATTCGCTTGTATTCTCCGACAGATTTGTCGTAAAATATGACCTCGGCAGTGCCGTCCGCAAATATCTCCACCAGATTTTCCGCTTTTTTGAAGCCCCTGTCCGACAGTTCCATTTTATTTACTCTGAGATACACCTTGGACGGTACGGGTGCATCCGCGCTCACCCGATTTATCGGCGAAGGGCTCCGGGGCTTTGATATCCCCCCTGCCATGGGAGGGGGAGCTTTTGCTCCGCGAACACGGTATACTCCTCCATCGGCGCTTAAATTCATTTGCGCTTTTGGCAACTCCGCCTCCTTTGCTGCGGGCGAAGCATGAGTATTATTGAGTTTTGTTTTAGTTGGCAAAAACGAATTTTCACTGAAATGTCTGTTATCATCGAGAGGGGAAACCGTTTCCACAAGGATTTTCGCCTCTTCCTCTTCTCTGACGGAAATTTGACCGACAACGCAAATCGCGCTATCCTCGAAAATCATATATCCCACCGCTTCAAGCACCTTGGAAAACACAATTCCTTCAATCTCGCCATATTTATCCTCAAGGGTTATAAACGCCATCTGAGAGCCGTTTTTAGTCATTTTAAGCTGCTTTTTGGTGACTATGGCACAGAGAGTTACCGTCTGCCTGTCAGAATAAAGCCTATCTCCCTCATCGGTAAAAGATGCCGTAACCTCACCTATTTTTGCAGGGGAAATTTCTTCTGTATGCTTTGAATAATCATCAAGCATATGTCCCGAAAAATATATTCCCGCACAGTCCTTTTCAAGGCGAAGCTTCTCCCTGAGGCTAAGCTCAGGAATATCGGGATAAGTAAATCCCGAGGATAAAGCCCCCTCGCTAAGCATCGAAAACATATCTAACTGACCCGACACGTTAGTACGTCCCAATTCCTGATAGTGGTCGACTATTTTTTCATAGGACAAAAGAAGCTTGCTGCGGAAAACGCCCAAATCATCGAATGCTCCGCTTTTTATAAGTGCTTCAAGCTGCCGTTTGTTCATGTCCTTTGCGTACATTCTTGCAACGAAATCCTCAAAGGAAGCAAAGGGCTTCTCCGAGCGTTCAGCGATTATTCTCTTAATAAATCCCTCACCGAGATTTTTAAGTGCCAACAGCCCGAAACGTATATATCGTTCACCGTTTTTTGAAATGGCATGAAAATCCGCCGTGGACTCATTAATGCTTGGCGGAAGCAGCCGAATGTTGTACCGTGAGCACTCCGCCACATACCCTGCGGTTTTTGCGGTGTTGCCCATAACCGAGGTTAAAAGCGCCGCCATATATTCCGATGGGTAATGGCATTTTAGGTAGGCTGTACGGTAAGATATGATGGCATAGGCCGCCGCGTGGCTTTTATTAAAGGCATAGCTGGCGAAGCTCGACATTTCATCGAAAAGCTCGTTGGCAATATCTTCGGCAATCCCGTTATTTCCTGCCCCCTCCACGAAAACGGCTCTTTCCTTTTCCATTTTTTCCGTATCTTTTTTAGCCATGAAACGGCGCACCAAATCGGCTCTGCCGAAAGAATAGCCCGCCACCGTACGGCAAACCTGCATAACCTGTTCTTGGTAAACCATACAGCCGTAGGTTACGTCAAGGATGGGAGCAAGAAGGTCGGTTTTATATGTGATTTTCCCCTTATTGCGGCGATTCTCAATATACTTCGGAATGGAATCCATCGGCCCCGGACGGTATAGGGAGATAACCGAAATTATGTCTTCTATTCCATCTGGGCGAAGTTGAGTCAGCACCTGCCTCATTCCCGCCGATTCAAGCTGGAATATTCCGTCCGTGTTACCCGATGAAATAAGCTCATAGGTCACCTTGTCGTCAAGGGGCAGCGAGTCAACGGAAAAATCGGGAATGTACTCCTTAATCTGCTTTTCAGTATCGGAAATAATCGTAAGATAGCGAAGGGCAAGGAAATCAAATTTAAGAAGTCCAAGCTTCGCCACGGTATCCATATCAAATTGTGTCACGAGCAATCCGCCGTTGGTGGCAAGAGGTACATACTCGCTGACAGGTCTGTCGGTAATAACCACTCCCGCCGCATGAGTTGAAGCGTGCCGCGGCATACCCTCAAGGGCAGCGGCGGTATCTATAAGCCTCTTAACCTTTTCGGAATCATCGTACATCGCTTTCAATTCTTTGCTTGATTTAAGGGCTGTTTCAAGAGTCATATCAAGAGCGTGAGGGATGGCTTTTGCCACCGTATCCACCTCGGAATAAGACATTCCGAGAGCTCGTCCAACGTCCCGTATAACCGCCCTTGCCGCCATAGTACCAAAGGTGATAATCTGCGCCACATGGTCTTCGCCATATCTGCGGCGTACATAGTCAATCACCTCATCCCGGCGATTGTAGCAGAAATCTATATCAAAGTCCGGCATACTGACTCTTTCCGGATTGAGAAACCGTTCAAAAAGTAATTCAAAGCGCAAAGGGTCAAGGTCGGTAATTTCCAATAGAAACGCCACAAGGCTTCCTGCACCGGAACCGCGCCCCGGTCCTACGGGGATTCCGTTCTTCTTGGCATAGCCTACAAAGTCCGCGACAATGAGAAAGTAATCCTCATACCCCATCTTAAGAATTACAGAAATTTCGTATTCAAGTCTTTCAATATATTGGGCTTCGGGATGGGCCTCGTCATATATAATCCTCCCGGTTGTTACTCGGTGAGAAAGCCCCTCATAGGCGAGCTTTCTCAAATATTCCTCGGAGGTCTGGGTATGGGGAGGAGTGAAAGCGGGCAGATATATTTTTGAAAAGTCAAACTCAAAATTGCATTTTTCGGCAACCCTTACCGTATTGGCAATAGGGCTTCCCATTGGCTCCTTTTCAAGATATGAAAACAGGGCCTCCATCTCCTCGGTGGATTTATAATAAAACTCATCCGTTTCAAAGCCAATAGGTCTGCCATCGGTAATGACACTGTTTGTCTGTATGCACATTAATATAGCCTGACTGTCCGCATCGGAGCGTCTTAGATAATGGGCATCATTGGTTGCGACAAGGGGAAT
This sequence comes from Candidatus Flemingiibacterium sp., assembly GCA_045592185.1. GTDB lineage: Bacteria > Bacillota > Clostridia > Oscillospirales > CAG-272 > Flemingiibacterium. The sequence goes on along the minus strand of JAZNUF010000205.1, from coordinate 4,851 downwards.
TGATAATTCACGGGAAAGGCGCACAAGCTGCCTATTGACCGATTTTTGCTCCTCAAGGCCATGGTCTTGAAGCTCCAAATAATAGTCTTCGCCAAAAAGGGATTGCATCTTTTCAGCGTGTTCACGGGCAGCGGCATAATCACCCTTCATGAGTGCCGTTGGAATAAATCCTCCAAGGCAGGCAGACAGAGCAATCAGCCCCTCATGATGTCCCTCCAGAAGCTCCATGTCGATTCGGGGCTTTGAATAAAAGCCCTGGCTGAAAGCTTCTGTAACCATGTAAATAAGGTTTTTATAGCCCACTTCATTCTTGCAAAGAAGCACAAGATGATAGTTTGAGGAATCCTCTTTGTAATCTCTGTCGAAGCGCGTACGGCGCGCAAGATAAACCTCGCATCCTATAATCGGCTTTATCCCCTCCGCCTTGCAGGCGTTGTAAAAAGCCACTGCACCGTACATGACACCGTGGTCGGTAATGGCAACGGAGGTGTGAGCGCACTCTTTTGCGCGGCGAGGAATGTCGGCAATGCGGCAAGCACCGTCAAGCAGACTGTATTCGCTATGAAGATGTAAATGCACAAAATCCGACATATGCCGCCCTCCTGTTAATTTTACTTATTTTTTGGCCATTCCATAATTTTTTTAAGTCTGTGATTTACTCCCGATTTTGTAATCGGAGGATTGTGAAGAAGCGCCAGTTGTGAAAGAGTCGCTTCGATGTTTTCAAGCTGAATATTGGCTGTAATCTTTAATTCCTCCGGCATACCGTCAAGCATACCGCTGTCCTTAAGGGCTTTTATAGCGGCAATTCTGTCACCGGCCGCCGAAACGGTTTTGCTTATATTGGCAAGCTCGCTATTAGCTCTGCGGTTGGCATCGGAACGAAGCTCCCGTTCAATTTTTTTGTTCATGATAGTAAACGCCGCATCCGTTGCACCGATATAAGCGAGGAAGCTCTCGATACTCTCGCTGTCCTTGTAATAAAGGACAAATTCGTTTTTGCGCGTCATCCGCTTAGGGTCAAGCCCCACTTCCGAAAGATAACACGCCATATTATCTGCCGCCGCCTCTCCTGAAAAATTCATTTCAAGGTGATAACCCTTGTCAGGGTTGCTGACAGTCCCCGATGACAGAAACGCCCCTCTTATAAAAGCGGCGCGGCAGTTTTGACATTTAATCGAGGCTGATTTTATTAAATCGGCGGAGTCGCCCTCTTCGTATTTAAGAGAGCGAAAAATCCGTTCAAGGTCTTTTTTCAGAACAACGGTTATTTTAAAATTTCGTCTTTCATCGGCGTTGCCGCTTTTTTTATCGGAAACATACAAATTTCCCTCAACGAAATGCAAATCACGAAGCCGCTTCATGGTAAGCATGGCAAGCTCCTCGCTGGTGCTCACAAGCTTTATACGCTCCTTTGAAAACACCCCCGAGCCATACAAAATTCCATAAAGCTCAGACCTTCGACAGCAATCGTGCCGCATTTCCTGAGAATGGGAAACAAGTCTTGATTTTATTTCTTGCGAAAATGACATCGTAATCACCATAGCTTTCGCTGTCGCGAAAGCTTCCTTACTCGGGAATTTGTGGGGGTTTTGCACAGCAAAATCGTTGCTGCAAAGCAGCGAACCCCACAAAAACCATGCGTGAAAAATTTTTTCACGCTATCCATTCCTACCTTTGGGCAGGAAGATGCGGGACTATTTTGTTATATCCCTGTGTATGGTAACAGTTTTCAGACCGTTTGTACGGAGATGAGCCGACAAAGCCTCCGTAATTGCAACCGAGCGATGCTTTCCGCCGGTGCATCCGACAGCAACAATAAGCTGCGTCTTGCCTTCCCTCGAGTAGAGAGGAAGTAAATAATCAACCATGTCGTACAGCTTGTCCGTAAAGCCTACGGTTTCCTCATGGGAAAATACAAAATCCCGCACTGCAGAGTCAAGTCCCGTAAACCCTCTCAGTTCATCGTGATAATAGGGGTTGGGAAAGCAGCGCACATCAAAAACCAAATCCGCTTCCGATGCCGCCCCGTGCTTGAAGCCGAAAGACATACAGGTTACAAGAAGCTCATTAATCGTCCCCGTATTTACAACTCCGCAGATTTTTTCTTTAAGCTGAATATTTGTAAGATTGGTCGTAACTATGGTGTAATCAGCATTTTCCTTTGCTACAGCCAGAAGCTCTCTTTCTGCCTTGAGCGCATCGAAAATACTGATGTTTTTCGCACTCACCAAGGGATGGGTTCTTCTGGTAAATTTATATCGGCTGATTATAACCTCATCGGCACATTCAAGAAAAATAGTTCTGCAATTAAATCCCTGGGAACGAAGCTTTTTAAGCTCTGAAAAAAGAGTGTCAAATTCCACCTCGCCCCGTATATCCACAATAAAAGCTACCTTATCAAGCTTTTCCGGAGTGGAGCTGTAAATCTCGGCAAATTTGGGGATAAGCATCGAGGGCATATTGTCAATGCAGTACCAGCCAAGGTCTTCAAGAGTATTTGCCGCCTGAGATTTTCCTGCCCCCGACATACCTGTTATAATCAAAAATTCCAAACTTAATCTCCCTTTCAAAACTCAGCAGATATTCAAACAATGTACCTTATTTCACAATGAATGTCACAGCCGAACTTATTCTTTACTTCCGTTTTTATTATTTCAATAAGGCTCAGGACATCCGCCGCGGTTGCGCCGCCGTGGTTGACGATAAAGCCTGCGTGTTTTTCTGAAACCTCTGCGCCGCCCACGCGTCTGCCACGAAGTCCCGCCTCATCAATAAGCTTGGCGGTTATGAATCCCTCCCCACGCTTAAAAACGCTTCCTGCGCTGGGATATTCAAGGGGTTGCTTTTCACGGCGGCGATTCATATAGTCATCCATTGTTTCCTTTATTTTTACTTTATCGCCCTGCTTCAATTCAAAGTTTGCGGACAAAATCACCTTATTTGAATCACTGTAAACACTGTGACGATAAGCAAAGTCGTTTTCATCGCCCGTAAATATGCCAATCTCTCCTGTATTCATGTCATAATATCTGGTGTCGGTGACCACCTGCGACATATCCCCTCCGTAAGCCCCTGCGTTCATATAAACGCCGCCGCCTACCGTTCCCGGAATTCCATAAGCAAATTCAAGTCCGGCGAGAGAATTTTTTTGTGCCGTCAGGGAAAGCCCCGTTAACGGTACTCCCGCCTCGGCATAAATCTTCGTCCCATCAACAGAGCATCCCCGTAAGCCTGACAAAATCACTGCCACGCCCTCGAAGCCCTTGTCGTCAATGAGAACATTGGACCCGTTTCCAAGGATAAGCACACGAACATCATTCTCCCGAAGCAGATTCAGAATTTTAGTCACTTTATCCGAACCGTCAGGAAATACCGCTAAACTAACCTCGCCTCCGATACCAAAGCTCGTATAGCTCGAAAGGGGAATATCCCGTCCGTATTTAATTTCAAGCTCCGAAAGCTTCTTCTCTATGGCGAGGTATTTCATGCCAACTCTCCGTTTCGTTCAGTATTTTACCGTTACTAACCATTATATGCGTGGTAAGTGATTATTTTGCAATAAATTTGTGGAATATTTTCTTGCCCTTTCTTATGACAATGCCCTCCGCAAGCTTCGCTGCCGTCACAAGCTCGTCAAAACGTTCAATCTTTGTGTCGTCAACGGAAATTCCGCCCTGTTGAATAAGGCGTTTCGCCTCGCCCTTGGACGGAGCAAGCTTTCCTGCCACCAGCAGGTCAACCACGGTGGTGTCAACTCCCTCAACCTCTGTAGTAGGCATATTTTCGCTACTTCCTCCGCCTGCAAACACAGCTTTGGCAGCTTCCAACGCCTTGTCCGCTTCTTCTTTACCGTGGACCATATTGGTAAGCTCATAAGCGAGAATTTCCTTAGCTCGGTTAAGCTCTGCGCCCTCCCATTTTGCCATCTCGTTAATTTGCTCTATGGGCAAGAAAGTAAGCATACGGAGGCACTTGATAACGTCCGCGTCTCCAACGTTTCTCCAATATTGGAAGAAATCAAAGGGAGATGTCTTATTGGGGTCAAGCCAAACGGCGTTTCCTGCGGTTTTACCCATCTTGTTGCCGTTGGAATCGGTAAGAAGGGTTATGGTCATAGCATGAGCGTCTTTACCCAGCTTCTTTCTTATAAGCTCAGTTCCACCGAGCATATTTGACCATTGGTCGTCACCGCCGAACTCCATATTACAGCCGTACTTCTTGAACATATAGTAGAAATCGTAGGACTGCATAATCATATAGTTAAATTCAAGGAAGGAAAGTCCCTTTTCCATTCTCTGCTTGTAACATTCGGCACGAAGCATATTATTAACCGAGAAGCAAGCTCCCACCTCGCGAAGCAAGTCCACATAATTGAGGTTCAAGAGCCAATCGGCGTTGTTTACCATCATCGCCTTGCCCTCGCCGAATTCGATGAATTTCTCCATCTGACGCTTGAAGCACTCTGCGTTGTGGTCGATGTCCTCCTTGGTAAGCATTTTTCTCATATCGCTGCGTCCTGACGGGTCACCTATCATGGTAGTTCCGCCGCCGATTAAGGCAATGGGCTTATTTCCTGCCATCTGCAGACGCTTCATAAGGGTAAGCGCCATAAAATGTCCTGCTGTGAGAGAATCGGCAGTACAGTCAAATCCGATATAGAATGTAGCCTTACCCTCGTTAATCATCTCTCTTATGTGTTCCTCATCGGTAACCTGCGCGATAAGTCCACGCTCTACAAGCTCTTCGTAAAGTTTCATTTTATTCTCCTTAAAGATTTATATAAATTAAATTTTTTCTTCTATCATTTCTCTCGCCGTTTCGAGAAGGTTGTCCGTTATATTGATACCG
>JAZNUF010000204.1:0-1805 GCA_045592185.1 Candidatus Flemingiibacterium sp. | reverse complement strand
GCTTCGCTATCATCGAGGAGGTCAGTGATAAGAAGCGAGGGCTTGTGAAAATAATGACATTTTAAATCGTAAAAATTGGTATAAAATTCATAAAATCTTCACCTGCACATCTTGACATTATCACCTTGAAATGATATAATGAATATGGTTAGATTTTTGACAAATTTAATAATTGCGAATTTGCGGCTATTTTGCTGATGAAAATTATCGCAAAACTATAGTGAAAGAAAGGAATTAAAAATGGCAACAAAAATTCTTGTGATCGATGATGACCTGAACATCTGCGACCTGCTCCGCCTTTATTTTGAAAACGAGGGCTATGAGGTTAAAACCGCCAATGACGGTGCTGAAGGTGTAAGCTTCTTCAAAATGTACGAGCCCGATTTGGTACTTCTCGACATCATGTTGCCCAAAAAGGATGGCTGGCAGGTATGCCGCGAAATCCGTGAAGTTTCCGGAAAGCCGATAATCATGCTTACAGCTAAAGGTGAAGTATTTGACAAGGTTCTCGGTCTTGAGCTCGGAGCTGACGACTTTATGGTAAAGCCCTTTGAAACTAAAGAACTTTCCGCCCGTGTTAAGGCGGTACTTCGCCGATACAGTGCTCACGACAATCAAAATGACGAAGAAACCATCAAGTTCGAAAATATTGAAATCAGCCGTCAGAAATATGAATTAAAGCTAAACGGCAAATCTGTAGACATTCCGCCGAAAGAGCTGGAACTCCTTTATTTCCTTGCATCTAACTATAACAGAGTTTTTACCCGTGACCAATTACTTGATAAGGTTTGGGGATTTGATTATCTCGGCGACTCAAGAACCGTTGATGTTCATGTAAAGCGTCTTCGCGAGAAGCTTGAAGGGGCTTCCGACAAATGGATTCTCAAAACTGTTTGGGGTGTTGGGTACAAGTTCGAGCTTCTTCAGTAAATTGTGATTAATATCTTTCGCGAAGGATATAATAACTGTATTATAAATTACGAAAGGATGGTACTACAATGAATTTAAAAGGAACAAAAACCGAAGCTAATTTGGCAGCTGCCTTTGCGGGCGAATCTCAAGCGAGAAACAAATACACCTATTATGCTTCCAAGGCTAAAAAGGATGGCTATGAGCAGATTGCACAGCTATTCCTTGAAACTGCCGAAAATGAAAAAGAACACGCAAAAATGTGGTTTAAGCTTTTAAACGGCGGTATCGGCACTACGGAGAAAAATCTCCTTGATGCGGCTGAGGGTGAAAAGTACGAGTGGGTGGATATGTATTCACAGATGGCAGCAGATGCAAGAGAAGAAGGCTTTGAGGAGATTGCAAAGCTTTTCGAAGGAGTTGCGGCTATTGAGAAGACTCATGAGGAGCGTTATCGCAAGCTTCTTGCCAATATTAAGGGTGGTCTTGTATTCTCCCGTGATGGTGACATGATTTGGGAATGCGGCAACTGCGGTCATATTCACGTTGGAAAGGCGGCACCGGATGTATGTCCCGTTTGTGCGCATCCCAAGGCATATTTCAAGCTCAAGGCAGAAAATTATTGATTCCGATAACAGAATGGGGTGTTGCACCTAAGTGCAACACCCCATTTTTATGTCATGGTGATATGAAAACAAGAAATCCGAACCCTACGCCTACCGGCTTTGGGTTCGGATTTCTAGCGTTTGGTGCACCTGAAAGGACTTGAACCTTCACGTCTGGGACACCAGATCCTAAGTCTGGCGCGTCTGCCAATTCCGCCACAGGCGCAAATGTTAATTTTCAATGCTTATATATTATATCATTTCATTTCCTTTTTGTCAAGGTGTTTTTAA
>JAZNUF010000203.1:0-2594 GCA_045592185.1 Candidatus Flemingiibacterium sp. | reverse complement strand
GAGCGCGTCAATTTTTGCGTTGTCATGTCTTGCGTTTAATTTTGAATTATAATTTGGAGTGATGTATGTTGAGAAAAAACACTAAAGAATTAAAGGCTCAAAAGGCTAATGAGGCAAGAAAAAGCGATATCATGCTTTATCGGCTTATGATTGAATTTGCACTCACGGTGGCGGCGGTTGTCCTCGCTGTTATGGCAGGAAACGGTGATATGATTTACATTCATATGACATTGACGCCTATTTTTCTTGTCATAACCGGAATCCTTTTTGCCGCTTCCGCAGTTTATTATTGCCTCGGAAAGAAGAACAGCAGTAATAACGAGTACAAAGTTGTGACCCGCGAGGGGATTTTCGGCAACATGGCGGTGCTGTTTTTCGGGTGCTTCCATTTTTATCTTTTCTCGGACGCACAGCTCCTTATAATTGCGTTAATTACCGCTTCGGTACTTTATTTTACATACAATATTTTCGGAAAAGCCCTGCTCGATTGCTCTCTTGTTACGGCGGCAGGCTTTATGCTCCTGGAAACTTCGGGCCTTTCAAAGGTTTCCTTTACAAGTCTTGCCAATGCGGTTGTGTTCGGGGCTAAGATTTTAGCTTTTGTTGTTCCGATATGTGCGATAGTTTACGGGATTATCCGTTTGTCAAAGAAAAATTATCCCACAGCTTCGGCGCTTCCTATATTCGTTTCTTCGCTGCTCACTCTCGGAGGGGCGGTACTGAATTTCCTTTACCCTGCCGGGGTGGTTTTCACAATTATCGGGTTGCTTATCTGCTACTTGGTGGTTGTGGTTGCCTATACCGTTAAAAATATGTGATTTGCCCCTTTATACCATAAGAAACCATTGCGAAAAACCTTAAAATCAAACTGATATTTTATTATTTTATTGTAGAGAGTTGAAAGGAGTCGCCTTATGTCAAACAGATTTTTCCAAGGTATCATTCATCAGATGAAGGATGCCGTAGACCGAATAATCGGTGTTATAGACGAGAATGGCGTAATTATTTCTTGCAGTGAGCTTGTGAAAATCGGAGAAACCGCAAGGGGTGTGAGGGATGAGCTTGCTTATACCTCGGAATCCATAACCTCGGGCGGATATACCTACAGACAAATCGGTCAGGGTTCTAAATACGAATATGTGGTATTCGTAGAGGGTGAAGATAAGATGGCTGACAGACTCTCTATGATTTTGTCCGTTTCTCTTTCCAATATCAAAAACTTATATGACGAAAAGCTGGATAAGGGCTCGTTTATTAAGAATATTATCCTTGACAACATTTTACCCAGCGACATTTATTTGAAGAGCAAGGAGCTCCATTTCAACGCTGAGGTTATGCGCTCTGTTATTTTAATCAAATTCTACGGTAAGAACGATGTTGTACCTTTCGATATGGTACAAAATATGTTCCCCGATAAGAATAAGGACTATGTGATAAGCGTTAGTGAGCATGATATTGTCCTTGTGAAAGAGGTTAAGCCTAACAGCGATAACCGAGAACTCGAAAAGGTTGCTAAGAATATAGCAGACACTCTTTCCAGCGAATTTTATGCTAAGGTTACTATAGGTATAGGAACCTCTGTTGACAATATCAAGGACCTTGCCCGTTCCTTTAAGGAAGCGCAGGTAGCTATTGAAGTTGGCAAGGTGTTTGATACCGAAAAGAATATTATAAGCTACGAAAATCTCGGAATCGGAAGACTTATATATCAGCTTCCGACCACTCTTTGCGAGATGTTCCTCCAGGAGGTTTTCAAGAAGGGCTCTCTCGAATCTCTCGACAGAGAAACTCTCCAGACTATTCAATGCTTCTTTGAGAACAATCTTAACGTGTCCGAAACCTCTCGTAAGCTGTTTGTACATAGAAACACCCTTGTGTATCGCCTTGAAAAAATCCGTAAGCTGACAGGTCTTGACCTTCGTGAGTTTGAACACGCTATAACCTTCAAGGTTGCGCTTATGGTAAAGAAGTACCTTACATCAAAGCCCGTTAAGTTCTGACATATTATTTTACCGTCCGCTTGTCATCGGTTTTGATGGGCGGACGATACGATTGCTAAGTGCCTTTTCGCCTGCCGTGAATATGATACTTAGCCGCTAAAAAATTACTGATTGTGGAGCAATTCAAAAGATGATTGAATTCAGAGATGTAGAAAAAATATATCCGAATGGCACTGTGGCTCTTGACGGGGTAAATCTCAAAATTGCTGACGGTGAATTTGTATTTATAGTGGGTGAGTCGGGTGCCGGCAAAACCACTCTTACTAAGCTGCTCCTCCGTGAGGAGAAGGCTACCAGCGGTAATATAATCGTGCGCTGCCCCAAGCGTCCCGATGAAAAAAAGAATGATGCAGTCTATAATTTATCCAAAATATCTGCTTTCAAGGTACCTTACTACAGACGTGAGCTTGGAGTTGTTTTCCAGGATTTCAGACTGTTCCCAAATAAAACTGTGTTTGAGAACGTAGCTTATGCTATGCAGGTGGTGGGTGAATCTCCGAAGGTAATCAAGCGGCGTGTTCCCGCTATACTCAACATAGTCAACCTTACCGAAAAGCTCAATTCTTACCCGGGACAGCTTTCCGGCGGTGAGCA
>JAZNUF010000202.1:0-1667 GCA_045592185.1 Candidatus Flemingiibacterium sp. | reverse complement strand
TATGTCCTCAGGTGCTCCCATAGGCTTGGGATTTCCCTCTTTGAAGCTGAACGGGTCATCGTAGATGTGCATAGTATCCGGTGTAAGACCGATGCGCTCTGCCTGACGGCGCTTTAACTCTTTGACTATCGGAACCAGGTCAGCTACTACCTGACGGCGGAAATTTGCTACCATTTCCGGGTCATAGCAGTTACGTGTGCGGCGCATATATGCAAGCTCTGTGAAGCTCTTGAAACCAAGCTTGTGAGCAATTTCCGTTCTTACCTTGACAAGTTCATCGAAAATGCTGTCAAGCTCCTCCGCGTGGGACATATAAAAATCGCTCTCGGACTTGTACGCTGCGTGACGGATTTCGCGGTCGGGATTTTCCTTGTAAGCGGCAAGCTGTGAGATGTTAAGCTCTTTGCCGTCAAAGCTTATTTTTGCAGAAGCTATAAGCTTTTGATAATCGGAAACAAGCTTGTTTTCTTTCCCGAGCAGCTCAATTACCGCAGGCGAGAAGGTCTTTAAGTCCATTTCGATATTCTTGAACATTAGCTCGCCCGTAAGGTCTGAAACCGCATTTCTGTAGGGGGATTCATATATGGCAAGCATGAGATTCTGAGAGTGCTCCTGGAATGCCGGAAGGGCAGAGTCGTAAAATTCCTGCTCACCTTCATAGAATTTGTCGCGAGTGTCGATGGAGTTGCGCACGGATGCAATGGAAATCATAGTTTGGGCATGAACAGACAGCTTTTCCTGCTCGCGGAAGGCTTCCAAAACTTCCTCTCCGCCTTTGGCATTTTTGACCTTTTCGGTCAGCTTGTCAAATTCTTTGCCCAGAGCGTCAAGGTCGACTCTTTCGTAGGGCATATCTTTAAATTTCATTGGTGTGTCCTCCGCTTATGATAATTTTGCGTTTTGTATCAGTTGCCTGCTTTGTAGTAATTGATGAGGCATCCGCAAAGAATAATGGTGCGCTCGTCATCCGTAAGCTCGCCCATCTTAAGGGTGATGGATTTTACTGTACCGTCTGCTTTTATGACATAAGCAGGGAACTCATATTTTGCCGCGGCAACGGCATCGCGAATGTCGGGAACATATACGTGGTCACCGATGGAGAAATCCTCGGATTTGTCGTAGATAAAGGGAAGCATACCCCAGTTGATGAGATTGCTTCTGTAACGCTTGGTCGCGTATTCGACAGCGATATTTGCCCAGCCGCCGAGAACTTTCTGGCAGGACGCCGCCTGCTCACGGGCAGAGCCATCGCCCGGCTTGTTGGCGTAAACAACACTTCCGATACCCACATTTTCGGGAGTTGCAGCTGCCTTGATTTTGCGAATCTCCGCAAATACTTCAGCAAGCTCACCTAGAGAGGTGTCAGCACCCTCAAGGCGTGCCTTTTCAAAAGCCTGAACCGCCTTTGCCCGCCCTACATATTCCGGATCTTTTCTTGAAAGTGTAAACTCGGAAAGCTTAAGAGGATTTGAACGGTAAGAAGATGTTTCGCCCGAGGGAATAAGCTCGTCAGTGGTGGTTACGGGGTCCGTGATAACGGATGCCACGCGGAGAAGAATATCCTCTGTAAGGGGTGACATAACGGGCCAATCGGCAATATTAGGACCGATTTTTAGCGCATTTTTCGGCTTCGGTTGACCGTATCCGCGGTATACACGATTATTGTA
>JAZNUF010000201.1:0-5730 GCA_045592185.1 Candidatus Flemingiibacterium sp. | reverse complement strand
CCATTCGAGGTAGAGAGTGCGCTGATGACTCACCCCTCCGTACTTGAATGTGCGGTCACTGCCGTTCCTGATCCGATCCGCGGACAAGTTGTAAAAGCTACCATTGTCCTTGTTCCGTCTTGGCGCGACAAAGCCGGAGATGAGCTAAAAAAAGAGCTGCAAAATCACGTTAAAATCACTACAGCTCCCTACAAGTATCCTCGCGTGGTTGAATTTGTGGATGAGCTTCCGAAAACGACCAGCGGCAAAATTCGCCGCGTTGAAATACGGCAGAACGATTCAACAAAATAATAATTTCCAAGCAACTCGTTTTCACCGAATCCCTTTTGGTGCAGGCAAGTAAACATAAAATGCCGTAATTCTGCATACGATAATAAAATGTGAGGAATATTAACAATGGAGTTTTCAAAAAATTCCGCACCTGTACTTATAGTCATGGGTCAATCCAACGCTCATGCTCACGGTACGGTTTTACCCGATGATGAAAAGATATTGACTCCCCTCGGAAATGTCTATGGTCTGTCAACAGAATACAATCAAGCCTATGGTCTTTCCGATGTCACTTGGAGTAATTTCGTCAGCTACGACATGAATCTTGGCGAAACACAGAACCATACCTGCTGTCTTGCGAACTATTTTGCGAAGATGTGGCAAGCTGCCATTGATTCAGGCAAAAATTTGCCCGATCTGTACGTAATTCAAATTTCTGTCGGTGCTCAAGGCATCTCCGAATGTGATGGACATTCAAGAAATATGTGGTATCCCATGAGGGAGCCCATAATAAAGCCCGGAAGTCTTGGAGAATGTGATATATCCCTTTATCCATTAGCAACGGAGATTCTTTCCCTTGCCACTATGAATCTGATGACAGCGGGTAAAAAGCCGCAGGTAATCGGACTCCATTTCAATCAATGGGAAACAGAATGTCATACCGGCACTCGCGCTTTAAATCAAGCGGAAGATAATTACAGTAACCTCTTTTGGGGATTTTTCACTGCCCTTGGAAGCGGAAAGGATGGAAAAAATATTCCTCTACGCTTGTACCGTCCCCTGAGCGAAAATTTTGAGCCAAGCAGAGTCCAAAAAATGGCTGAAATTTTTCAAAGTTTTTCCGGTAGCTTATCCGATTGCAAGATAATTGACCTTACAAAAACCGATTTGTGGAATAACACTCCAAGGACCCATGGTATATTTAAAGAGGACGGTATTCATTACCTTCCCGAAGTTCACTTTGAGTTGGCAAAATACCAATGGCAGGAACTCTTTGAAAAAAACGATTAAAACTTAAAGAAAGGATGAGTCGCGTGCCTCTTGACATAAAAATGACCCGTGCATGGGCAGAAATAGATTTAGCTGCTATAAGGCAAAATTACAATGCCGCCGCAGCTCATGCATCTGCAAACTCCGCAAAACTTATAGCGGTTGTAAAAGCAGATGCCTACGGTCACGGTGCCGTAAAGATAGCAAAAGAGCTTGAAAAATGCTGCGGTGCAGAATATTTCGCCGTTGCCACTCTTGTGGAAGCCATAGAGCTTTGTGACTGCGGAATTAAATCTCCTATAATTATTTTAAGCGAGATTCATCCATCCCTTTATGACGAGCTTATCAAATATAGTAATATAATTCCGAGTATTCATCAGTTGAGCAGTGCAAAGGCGCTTTCCGATGCCGCCGCAAAACAAGCGAAATCCGCAGAATTTTTTATCATAGCGGACACAGGCATGGCGCGTATCGGAATTGAGGCAACCACCGATGAAAAAATCACCGATGGGGTAACTCTTATAGGAGAAATCACTTCCCTGCCGAATATCATCCTAAAAGGTATTTTCAGTCATTACGCCTGTGCCGATGAAGCCGATAAAAGCTCCGCACTTCGTCAAACAGAACAGTTTGATAAACTTATATGCAAATTAAAAGAACACGGTATCACGCCCCCCTACCTCAGTATGTGCAACAGCGCGGCACTTACGGAAACAGCTTTCACAAACAAATATGACCTCGCACGACTTGGAATTTCCCTCTACGGATATCCCCCGTCCGATTTCACAGCAAAAGTGCTTCCGCTGAAGCCTGCTATGGCAGTGCGCGCAAGGATAACCAACATTAAAACCCTTGAAAAAGGAGCCGGCATTGGATACGGTCATACATTCGTTACCAATAAACCCACAAGAGTGGCGACCATTCCCGTAGGATATGCCGATGGTTATCCCCGGCTCCTATCGGGGAAGGCATCGGTAATTATTGATGATATTGAAGCGCCTATACTCGGCAGAATTTGCATGGATCAAATGATGGTGGATGTCAGCAATATCCCCTCGGCGGCAGTGGGTTCTGTGGCAACCCTGATGGGAGCTGACAAACGTGTGCGGGCAGATGTGCTTGCCTCTATGATAGGTACTATTTCCTATGAGCTTGTGTGCGGCATTTCCCGTAGAATCCCAAGAATATACACAAATGCCTATGATTCTATTAATGACGGATGAGTTAACAGAATATTAATATAAATTTTTTCCAAAAAGCTATTGCAATTTGAAAAAAATCGTGGTATAATAATATCTGTGATATTGCGCATGGCAAAATCCATGCAAATTATGATTGAGAGGTATACACAAAATGAAAGAAGGACTTCATCCCGAATATAAGGAAGTTACAATTAAGTGCGCTTGCGGCGAAACCGTTGTAACCCGTTCTACCAAAGGCGATATGAGAGTTGAAATTTGCTCTAAGTGCCATCCGTTCTTTACCGGCAAGCAGAAGCTTGTTGATGCTGGCGGTCGTGTAGATAAGTTCAAGAAGCGTCTTGAACAGGCGAAGTAATTTTATTATTTCGTTTATCGGGGACAGTGCGTCTGTTGTGACGGCTGTCCCTTTTTGTTTTTCCGAGAATGGAGGAATAACGTGAAAGTGCTTTTTCACGCATGGTTTTAGCAGACATGCAGAGCATGTCTGCTTGGCTTCTCGCTGCCTTGCTGCAGCGATTTTGTTGCCCCCCACAAATTCCCAATTAAGGAAGCTTTCGCTGTCGCGAAAGCCATGGTGATTATTATGACAAGCAATGATTTTGAAAAAGCGGTGCTGGTTGCTGTAAATACACAAAAGATGAAAGAGGGCGAGTGCGAAATTTCCCTCGCCGAGCTTGAACGACTCCTTGACACGGCGGGCGGAAGCGTTTTTGCTAAGATGGTACAAACGCTGGACGCACCTAACCACCGCACCTGCATCGGCAGCGGAAAATTACAGGAATTATCCAACTTATGTAAAAATAATGATATCAAGCTTGTAATTTTCGATCTCGAGTTGTCACCCATGCAGATCAGAAATATTGAGGACGGCATCGAATGCGATGTACGTGTTCTCGACCGTTCTATGCTTATTTTGGATATATTCGCTCTCCACGCCACGTCTGCCGAGGGAAAATTGCAGGTAGAAATGGCGCAGTTAAAATACACCGCCCCAAGACTTATAGGCAAAGGCACAGAGCTGTCCCGTTTGGGAGGCGGAATTGGTACACGTGGTCCCGGTGAATCAAAGCTGGAAACCGATCGCCGACACCTAAAACGCCGCGAGGAACAATTATCCCACGAACTTGCGGAGCTTGAGCGCGGGCGCCTTACCAAAAGGAAAGCAAGGGAGCGTTCAGGAATTACAACCGTTTCTATCGTTGGTTACACAAACGCCGGCAAATCAACCCTTTTAAACCGTCTTACCGATGCCGGTATTCTGGCCGAAGATAAACTGTTCGCCACCCTTGACCCGACCACAAGAAAATTCACTCTGCCCTGCGGCGTGGATATACTTCTTACTGACACGGTAGGATTTATACGCAACCTTCCTCATCACCTTATAAAAGCCTTCAAATCTACTCTTGAAGAAGCGGCGTTTTCCGATATTTTAATGATTTTGATTGATGCTTCGGATTCGGAAGCCGAAAGTCAGTTATCCGTTACCGAAGGGCTGCTCTCAGAGCTTGAAGCATCAAGTAAGCCAACCCTTTATGTATACAATAAATGTGACCGCGCAGGAATTAAGTCCGGAAAAATCAATGTAGCTTCCGGTAAAACCGCTGTTGCCGTATCGGCACTTACGGGAGATGGCTTGGATGAGCTTATAAACCAACTTGAAATTATGGTTCAAAGTGGAAAGAGCCAAGAGATTTTTATAATTCCAAATTCCGATGCCGGAATTATAAATAAGCTTTACAAGGCAGCAGAGGTTGAAAATGTTGACTACGGTGAAGATTTTATTACCGTAACCGCAACGGTTGATGCGAAAACCAAGGGGCAGTATGATAAATACAGGAAGAAGTACGAGGGGGAAGAAAATGGCGAAGACGGCGAAGAATACTGAGCAAAATGAATTCCCTCCCACCCTTTTCACAACCCTTGAAAAGGAAGCGTCTGCCGAATTTACAGAGAAAAAATCTCTTTTCATCGGCTATGCTACCCCAATAAAATCTGAAAATGATGCACTTGAATTTATAAAAAAAATCCGTCATAAGCATGGGGACGCCACCCACAACTGCTTTGCTTACACTCTTGGTGGAGGGACTGTAGCCCGGTACTCCGATGACGGTGAACCTCAGGGCACGGCAGGAATTCCGATTTTTGATGTAATCAAAAAAAGTGGAGTAAACGACTGTTGTGTTGTGGTAACCCGTTATTTTGGAGGCATCCTTTTGGGAGCAGGCGGGCTGGTCCGTGCCTACGCAAACGGAGCTAAAATTGCTCTTGAAGCGGCACATATCGTAACCTATGAAAGCTATACCGAATTTCGACTTGTTTGCGATTATTCCGCTTACCAAAAGCTTGAATATGAGCTTCCAAGATTCGGGATCATCACCGATGCAGTAGACTTCGGTCAGCAGGTAACCCTAAAGCTCGCAGTTAAGGAATCGCTTTTTGATCGTTTTGAAAAGCGAATCTCGGAAATGTTTTCCATGAAAGTTACAGCCGAAATTTTAGGAAAAAGATTTGATTTTAAATAATGAACAGACAAGAAATGCTGTCGCATTAAAGCGACAGCATTTCTTATTATTCGATAATTCTCATGTCCACAAACTTTCGCATGAATTTTCCGCACCAATGGGTAATCAGTTTATCATATTCCTCTGAGGTCACATTACCGCCTATTCCCATTACATCGTAAGTGACAGAGGCTTCCTTTATCTTAATGGGTAAATCCACAAATCCGTTTTTGAGATAGAATGAGTGACGGCGGACACGTTCTTCATAGTTTTCAGCGGCTTCATCCAGCTGTTCACGGGCAAGGAAAATCTTCTTTTCTTTGTATATTTTTGCAACTGCTCCAAGGATATCGCTGCCGTACCCTCTGCCTCTCTTATTTTCATCAATAGCCAAGAAAAACAGATAAGCTGTATCATCACCAACGACAAGATAGACAAAGCCTATAAATTCATCCCCATCCCACGCCGTAAGCATATCTCCGAATCCCCTTTTTTCCCCACGCTTAAGCATAAAAAAAGGTGGGCGTTCCTCAGGAGGAAAGGCATTTACGTATAGCTTCTTTATCTGCTTGTAATCGGTTTTTTCTGCCGTTTTCAAAGTAATACTCATTTCTTCTCCTCGCCAATGTATGTAAACCGCAGATGTTCCTTGCCGTCACGCACCACCACATCGTTCCACATGTAGGCAGGACGCACCCATAAGGCTCTTTCTCCGTAAAGAGCGCGGTAAATTACCATATCCTCTAAAGTTTCGGAATGTTTTGCAA
>JAZNUF010000200.1:0-6033 GCA_045592185.1 Candidatus Flemingiibacterium sp. | reverse complement strand
AGCAGTGCTCTTTTGTTTGGAACGATGTTTGCCCTTCGGGCAAGCGAACTAGCCATAATATGTAAAATGGTTATTATACTCAACTTTTGAGTATTGACAAATACTAGAAAGTTGAGTATAATGTTATTACATTATTAAAGTTTTCATTGACAATGTTCGAGAAACTATATAATTTAATAAAGACATTAAAAAAATTCACAAGGAGAAAAGAAAATGAAAAAATTTTTGGCTTTATTACTTGCAATCATAATGGTAATTATGTTGGCCGCTTGTAACAAACAGAATGCTGAGCTTTCAAGAGGAACAATCGAAGGGGATGTTTACAAAAACGAGTCTATGGGATTTGAATTCATAAAGCCTGCTTCCTGGGTGTATTCCACCGATGAAGAAATAGCTGCTGCGATGAATCTTGCTGTTGATAATTTTTTTGATGATAACTTCAAGGAAGCTCTTGAAAATAATCCTTCAATATACGACATGATGGTTGTTGATATGACTACGAGAACAAACATTAACGTAGGGTACGAAAATCTAAAAAAGACGTTTGCAACGAATATTACCGAAGAACAGTACATTGAGGCACTCAAGCAACAGGTTTCTAATGTGTCGGGAATGACATTTTCTTTCTCCGATGAGCTTGAAACAGTGAAACTCGGTGATAGCGAATTTACAAAGTGTGTTTGTGACACAACGGCAAACGGAGTCAATATGACACAGGTATATTACTTGCGCAAAATTGACGGATATATGACGTTTGTGATAGTAACTATTACAAGCGGATATACAGTAGCTGATATAGAGGCGATGTTTCAATAATAGCTACATAATAAAAATGGGAGATGTTATGTCTCCCATTTTTATTTGCTGTCATTAGATTATTTAGTCTCTCAGCGGAATTCACTTCGTAATTTTGTCAATAGCCTCGTTTTCGCCTAAAAGGGCAACCGTTTCGTTGCCGGTAAAGGGCTTTGAGGGGTCAGGAGACAAGTTCATGCTGACTGAATGAAGCTCAGAGTCGTAGTTGCCAACGGCAAGGACGGTTATGCCGTAACGGCGGCGTACGTCAAGGGCAATCAATGATTTTCCAACCCAAGCTTCGGGTACTGCAATCTCAACGATGGAATGAGTGTCGGAAAATTCAATGTATTCCATAACATTATTGCGGTCGAGAATATTTACCAGGCGTTCACCCATATCTCGCTCGGGAAACACCACCATGTCGGCACCGATTTTTTCAAGGACTCTGCCATGCTGCTCGCTTCCGGCACGGGCAACGACCTGTTTTACTCCCAGTTCTTTTAGGGCGATGGTAATTAAAACACTGTCGTTGATGTTTTCGGCGGTGGCGACAACCACACAATCGTATTCATGTACTCCGGCAGCACGAAGAACAGCATCATTTGTGGGGTCACCGACTACGGCGTTTGTTACCACGTCACTCATTACATTTATGATATCCTCGTCTATGTCAATAACAAGAACTTGATGATTGGTTTTTGCGAGATTTACGGCTAATGTCTGACCAAATCTGCCAAGACCAATTATGCAAAAGCTTTTCTTTGGATTTTTCATAATATTTAAGCCTTTCTTTCGTTTCTGTCATCCTACCGGCATATCTATGTCCGGGAAACTGATTAGATTTTTCTTTTTTGATTGACGAAGCAGGAATGAATAGGTAATTGTGAGAATACCTACACGCCCGAAGAACATGAGTAGTATAAGAAAAAATTTGCTTATTATCGAGAGCTGAGAGGTAATGCCAAGAGTCAGACCCACTGTGGCGATCCCCGAAAAAGCTTCAAAAAATGACTCGGTTATGCTAAATCCATCTACAACGGAAATTGTCATGGCGGCTATAAAAGCTGCGGAAATATCAATTATAAGCACCCCTATGGAACGCAAAACAGTTTCATTGGGGATTGTGCGTTTGAATACTACAAGCTTGTCGTTGCCTCTTGCAACTGATATGGTCGCAAGCAGAAGTATACCGAAGGTGCCGATCTTGATACCGCCTGCCGTAGACCCGCTTGCGCCGCCGATAAACATGAGTATCATAGAAACAACCTTGCTTGGTTCTGTCATAGCCGCATTGTTAATCATGTCAATCCCGGCGGTACGTGTGGTAACGGACTGAAAAAGACAACTGAAAAGCTTGTCGCCGAGGGACATATTTTTGATTGTTCCCTCATTGCCCCATTCACAGATGAGTAAAAGGATGGTGCCAGCAGCAATCAAACCGAAAGTCAAGGCAAGTATAAATTTTGTGTATACGGAAAAACGCTTTCTTTGCTTGATAAAATTAATGATATCGTCCCAAACTATAAACCCGATACCGCCTATGATTATCAGCAGTATTAGCGTGACTCCCACGACATAGTTGCCGCCAAGGTCAATCATACTTGTGAAATTTCCGCCATAACCGCCGGTTCCGTCAAGAATATCAAAGCCTGCGTTGCAGAAAGCTGAAATTGAATGGAAAATCCCATAATAAATCCCTCTCCACACACCTACTATCGGTATAAATTGAGTGGCGAGAACTACGGCTCCAAGTCCTTCAACAATGAATGTGCCGATAAGTATCCGTTTAATAAGCTTTACAGTTCCGCCGACTCCAGAAAGTCCCAAGGACTGGGCAGCAAAAAGCCTTTCGCGAGGGGTGATTTTTCTTTTTATGAACATCGACATCATGATTGCCATAGTCATAAATCCAAGCCCGCCGATTTGGATTAGAGTTAGGATGACAACCTGTCCGAAGGTGCTGAAATAGGTTCCGGTGTCTTCAACTATAAGCCCGGTTACGCAGGTGGCGCTGGTGGCGGTGAAAAGAGCAGAGGAGAAGGGAGTAAATTCACCGCTTCTTGAAGAAATGGGCAGAGTAAGAAGAAGTGTACCTGCCAAAATCAAAACTACAAATCCTGCCAGCAAAAACTGAGTAGGTGACAGATGTTTCTTTTCGGAAATGTTCTTTTTGACTTTTCTAATTCTTGTGGGGAATGGGGTGCTTTGTTGATAATTCATAATGTTTTATACCTTGTATGCTTAGATTCAATCTAAGATAGCTCGTCTGTAACGGAGCCTTGTGCCAAGGTCGGTCATTTCACGAGTTCCATCGTATTCAAACCCCTGGGCGGTGGTGATTTTTGTCAGTTGTTCATCTGCCGCGGGAATCCATACGTAGGCATAACTACAGCCTACGCTGCGCATAAACTCAACGGCGCAATTAGTGAGGTGCACTCCGATT
This sequence comes from Candidatus Flemingiibacterium sp., assembly GCA_045592185.1. Classification (GTDB taxonomy): domain Bacteria; phylum Bacillota; class Clostridia; order Oscillospirales; family CAG-272; genus Flemingiibacterium. The sequence continues at coordinate 2,792 of JAZNUF010000200.1, read as the reverse complement.
CCGGCACGGCGGTGGGACGGCAAAACCAAAATAGATTCGATATTCCCCTCGGAAAATTCATTTTCCAGGGAATTGTTCTTTGAAATCAATCTTACAGTGCAAAAAGCGACAGGGCGAATACCGTCATAAGCGATAAATACTTTATGATTTGGTTTTTCTATGGTAGTACGGAGCCGATGCTCAGCTGTGCGAATACGGAATTCTTCCTCTATGCGGATAAGCTCGTCTGCGTCCTCATCGCCAGTAGATTCAATAGGCGTGCTGTAGAGGTTGCATATATCCGCAACATCTATATACTGCGCATGGCGTATAGATATATCTTTTCCCATTCCGCCGCAAAGTTCGTGAGGGAGGGAAATTACCGAAAGCTTTGCTTGGATTTTGGGGAAAGTCAGGTTATCAGGCACGCTTTCAAAAAGTCGTACTTCATCAATTTCGGACTTTGGAAGCTGTCCAAGCTTGAAAATGTCTGCAACAAAGAGAACGCCGTACAGCTTGTTTCCATCCTCCTCTACAGAATAAGCGCAAACCGGAGCAATTCTGTACATAGCTGCACCGGTTTCTTCGTAGAGTTCACGCTTTGCCGTTTCAAGAATAGCTTCGTTATTTTCCCGATGACCGCCTGGCATTTCCCAGGTATCAAATCCGCGTCTGCGGACAAACAACAATTTATTGTCGCATCTTGCGGCAATGACCGCGATAGTGAACTTTTCATCTTCAATTTTATAGAGAGGATGAGTTTTTACAATAAAAGCCATTGCATATTTTCCTTTCAGCAGATTATCATAAACTTTACACTCATATGTACTTTATATCCTATATTATACAATAAAAACAAAGGTATGTCAAGTTAGCACAGTAAAAATCCACCATGCGAGACCCTTTACAAAAAAAGGCCGAATTTGGGTATCATTAAAACAAATTCGGTTAAACTACCTACAAGGTACTATTAGCGAAGGGAAATAGAAGTTTATGAAAAAATATACTAAAAAATCTGCCGCACTTATTTTGATTATGACGGTACTAACGTCTATATTCATAAGCGGATGCGGAAAATCCGGGCTTCCAACGGGGGACGGCTACACCTATAACGATTACGTTACCACTCTGTCATCCAACTGGAATCCGCATACCTACGAAACCGTTGCCGACAGGTATCCTGCAGAGCTTATCCGAACGGGACTTTATGGCATTATATTTAATGATGAACTGCACAATGAAGATGGAAAAGAACCTTTTACAAGCTATGAGATTATCCCTGAAATGGCGGCAGAAATGCCTGTCGATATTACCCGGGAAATAAAGACAACTCATCCCGAGTTTAATATCCCGGAATCTGCCGAAGCAGGTTACGCTTACAGAATTGCACTTAATGAGGATGCAAGATGGGAGGACGGAACCCCCATAAATGCGGATACCTATGTGTATTCAATGAAGCGGCTTCTTGCCCCCGAGTTACTCAACTACCGTGCTTCCGATTATTACAGCGGCTCCCTTGAAATTGCCGGAGCAGAGGAGTATGCTAAGGGCTTGAATGAAGATTTTTCATCCGTTGGACTTTATAAATCGGGGGAATATGAAATTGTACTCGTACTTGCAAAGGCGATGTCGGAGTTTGATTTAACATACAGCCTTACAAGCAATTTTATTGTATACGAGGAATTATATGAACGCTGCCTTAAACGAGAGGGAGATGCGTATTTTTCCACCTACAATACAGACAAGGACTCTACAATGTCCTATGGACCGTACAAGCTTGTATCCTATCAAAAGGATAAATCCATGCGATTCGAAAAAAACGAGGAATGGTACGGCTATTCTGATGAAAACCACAAGTTTGTTGATCCTGTAAGCGGTCAACTAAGAGATATGTATCAGACTACTGCTATAGATGTGGCGGTGGTTGGAGAAGCGGCAACAGCAAAGCTTATGTTCCTGGGCGGCGAGCTTATTCACTATACCTTAATGGCTGAGGACTACGTTTCTCTAAGAAACAGTGACTATGCATATGAAACTCCCGGCGAAACTCTGTTTTTCCTCATTCTGAACGGGCATACTAAAGCGCTGACGGAAAGAGAATCAAGTGGGGGCTTTGATAAGACCAAAACGGATCTTGAGGTTATGAGCCTTGAGCCCTTTCGCCGAGCCTTGTCGCTGACTTATGATAAAGAACTTTTCGCCGAAACGTTATCACCGGCTCGTTCCGGAGGTTACGGACTTATCGGAGATGCTTATATTTACGATTCGGAAAATCTGCTTCACTACCGCGATACTGAGCAGGCGAAGCGTGTTCTTTGCAATTTTTACGGTGTGGATATTTCCGAATATCCCACTCTTGATGAGGCTGTAAAATCCATTACGGGTTACGATGAGGAAATAGCACGGGCTTACTATGAGGAAGCCTTTGACATGGGAATTGCCGCAGGATATATTACCGACAACGATGGGGACGGGATTTGCGACCAAACGGTTACAATCGAATACTGTATGTCGGCGGACAGCGATTTTATGACTCGCACCGTGGATTATCTCAACGCTAAAATGCTGTCGGGAACCCCTTTTTCGGGAAAAATCAAGTTTGTAAAGTCTGCGCCTTACGGAAACGATTGGGTGAATAAGATTAAATCGGGGCTTTCCGATGTGGTTCTCGGAGGGTGGAGCGGCTCACGGCTTGACCCCTTTGGGCTTAGCGAATTATATGTTAATCCGGAATATCAATACGATGCAAATTGGTTTGATGCTTCTCTTGTTGACATGACTCTTACAATAGATGGAGAAGCGGTTACAATGAA
>JAZNUF010000199.1:0-4059 GCA_045592185.1 Candidatus Flemingiibacterium sp. | reverse complement strand
TTGAGCTCGGTGGTTACTCCTCCGGGGGATAAGCTATTGGCGGTTGTACCCCACTTTGCTACACGAAGCGCAACATTTTTCATATAAGCCACCATTCCGCCTTTGCTGGCGGCGTATTCGGGGAATTCCGCACCTGTTCTTGCGCTGGCGGAAGCGATGAAAAGAATACTGCGAGTTCCCTCGTGCATGGCGTATTTTTCCGTCACGCGAATAGTACCTTTCAGGTTTATGTCGATATCGCAACCGCTGTTTTGCACACCGGCATTATTGATTAAAATATCAATGTCCGAAAGCTCTGGAAGCTCTCCACAAGATATATCGGCGATTATATGGCTGTAACACTTATGTGTGATGGTCTGGGGGGCAATATCAAGTCCGATAACCTGATGTCCGCAGGAAAGGAATTTGTTTGCTATAGCGCGGCCAATGCCGTTGCTTGTTCCGGTTATTAAAACGTTCATCTGTTATGCTCCTTTTGCTTTTTAGTGTAGGCGATATACTCCTCTCCGACACGGCTCTTCTTCCAAGCAACAGAAGTTCTATAACCGAAAAGGGAAAATATAATCTGACACAGAAGTTCAATCCCCATGCCCGTTATAGCGCAGGTGATGCATTGAAGAATTGTCCAACCGAAAAAGAAATGACTGACAAGGAGTGCAAAAATCAAATTATCCGTGAATTGTCCCATGGCTGATGAAACATAGGAACGAATGATGAAAACACCCATACTGTTCCTATTTTTCTTAAATAGCAGTCCAACGGCGAAATTAGTAAAGTTATTGACACCCGATGCACCGATAAACGCAACGGTACTGCCTAAAATTATATACCATGTTCCGCCTATGGTTGTATTTAAGGCGATGTTTATTTCCGCTGCTGAATCACCGATTGCCGCCGCCCAAACCCCATCGACAGCACCGACTGCGGCGAAAAGAAGCGAAACGGTAAGATTTATAAGAATGGCAACAATGGAAATGCCCGTGGCGGCGCGAGGGCCGAAATGGTTTGTAAGAACGTCCATAATGAGAAAGGCAACCCAGGAAATTAAAATCCCGCAATCAAGGGCAAGCCAATCAAAAGGCAGGGAGATGCTTTTGCCTGCCAGCAGATTCATGGAGAAAACGGCAAGCACAAATATGGTTAGAGTTAGCGGTGGAATATTCTTTATGAGCAGACTTAGCTCAAATATTTTATCTTTGATTTTTTGACTCATTATTATTTCTCCAAAAGCGCTAATGCATAAGCGTTTCATTAAAATGGTACGCAAAAAGAAAAAGGGCATAAACGCCCCTCTGTTTCCCGTAGTTTTGGTTTGCAACGGCAATTTTGCCTAACTTGCAGACAGGAGGGTTTCGAACTGTCTACCGTTTAAATGAAACGGTAGACATATTATATCACACTTTTTTTGAAAATGCAATAGGTTTTTATATATTTCCTAAGCGACTTTTGCGGTGGACTTGCTTATATAATTTGACGAAAAATATTTTAGAGAGATTTTTGTAAAAGGGTTGCATTTATATGTTCATTGTGCTATAATTTGTGGGACAAGGCGTTGTAAATTTTTGCCGAAAATTTATCTGCATTTTGCGCTATGCGCTAAGGAGGGGTTTATGAGTAAAAAACAATGGATAACTGAAGGCTACGATGCCTTTAGCCGGGGCAAATTCGGTAACGGCGGACACAATATTTATGTGTCGAGAAAAGGCGTGCTGCAGCGTATCTTCCAATACGATCTTGACAGAAACGGGTACATAGATCTTGTATACGCAAACTGCCAAAATCACGGTGAATCCGCGCCGACCTATGTTTATACCTTGGACGGTAAGAGAGATTCGCTTCCGGGACAGGGCTCTGTATGCGGAATGAAACTGGATATTGACGGAGACGGTTATACCGATATTGTCGTTGCGGGACTTTATGATATGGCCGCGCCATATGCCTCTACCGATATTTATTTCGGCTCTCCCGAAGGATATTCCGAAAAGTATCATATACGTATTCCGACTCCATTTTGTTCGGACTGCTGCTACGGTGATTTTAACGGAAAGAGCAAGCCCACCTTAGCATTTGTTTTGCCTCGTCAAAGAGTGGTTCGCTTGTTTGAGCATACCAAAAATAATTGCCTTGAATGGAACGGATACACAGACTTTCCAATCGAACAGCTCGGTGAGAAAGAGGTGGGCATTTATGCTGCCGACTCCCATCTGATTGCTGCTGCCGATTTGGATGGTGACGGTTACGATGAGCTTATTCACAGAGAGTCGGCAAATACCCGTACTACCATATACTGGGGCGGATCGGAAGGGCTAAAGGCGGACAACAAGACTATTCTGCCCGAATTGCCTGCAGGGGATATTTTGCTTCCCGAAGAAGAAAAAACCATTAAGAGTGCTATGGAGGCGGATTTCAAAACACCCCGTCTTATGCAGAGGGTACGCTGGAATGGCCGTGATTGCTTCACTCTTTCCACCGGCAAAAAGCTAATTTTCTTCTCGGCAAATTCCGACCGTCAGCTGGAACGGGTGCTTGAAATTGATGTTCCCTTGGCGCTTTCGTGCGCTGTAGGTGATATTGACGGCGATGGCTATGAGGATATTGCTGTTGCCTGCGTACAGCCATCTGAAGCTGACGATAACAAGCAGGAAAGCTATATTATTTGGAACGGCCCGGAGGGATTCGACAAGCGTCCTCGTACTGTCGTTTCAACTAAATCTGCTTGCGATGTGGATATTCTTGAAAATATGGTGCTTTTCTGCCAGGCAAATGCAGATAGGCTTTACACTAACGATTCGCTGTTATTCACTTATCCTGATTTTGAAAACCCACAGCGATTTGAGGGGGAGGACACCCGCCGCTGCGGTCTTATTCGCAATCCTGACGGAGTTCTTCGGGTTTATCTTAATAATCACTTCTCACGTTCTTCCATCGGCTTTGACGAAAGCTACATATATTGGGGAACAAAGGACGGCTATTCGCCGGACAATATGCTCGCTGTTCCGAGCCATTGTGCTGTTGACTCCTTAATTGCCGACTTTGACGATGATGGTTATGCAGAGCTTCTTATAGCAAACAATTCCGAAAACTCGGGACATCTTGATGTAGGACACCATATGCACCATTTTGGACCTAACGGCTTTGAGCCAGAAAAGACCTTTACCCTCGAAACTAACATGGGTTGGGGTGTTGTTGCCGGCGACTTCAATCATGACGGATATCTTGAAATAGCTACTTCCGGGAGAACTTGGAAAGAAATGCGCATTTTCTCCGCTAAGGACGGTTACAAGACTTACGAGGTAATTGAGCTTCCCGATGGTTGCTCTGTAAGGTGGCCCGGAGCCGCTGACCTTAACGGTGACGGTTGGCTTGATTTAATCCTTACTCCCTACGGCACCGGTGCCATTATTCTTTGGGGTGGACCCGAGGGCTTCTCCATGGAGCGTTCCACAGAGCTTGCCACACTATATCCTATCGGTGTTACCGTGGCAGACCTTACTAAGAACGGTTACCCGGATTTGATTATTGGCTGTCATACTATGACCACTCCCACACCTCATCTTCCTCATCACAGCTTTGTGCATATTTATTGGAATGGCCCTGACGGACTTAGTGAAAGTCGCAAGAGTGTGCTTCGTGCCGATGCAGGGGATCACATGGCTGTTGCAGACTTCAATGGCGATGGTTGGCTTGATTTATTTGTGGGCAGCTATCACGGCGGTAAAGACCGCGATATAAACTCTTTTTTATACTGGAATCGTGAGGGTAAGTTCCGTGAGCTTGACCGTGATCTTCTCTTTACTCATTCGGCATCCGGATGCTTAGCGGCAGACTTTAACGAGGACGGTTACATTGACCTTGCCGTTGCCAACCACAAGGTTGACGGCGACCATCACGGCTACTCTACCGTTTGGTGGAACGGTAAAGACGGCTTCAATCCTCAAAACTGTACCAATCTCCCGAGTAACGGACCTCACGGCATGATTTCCACTGAAATAGGCGATATCATGAACCGTTCTATGAGCGAATTCTATTACTCCGAGCCAAGTCGGAGGCCAAGCGGTC
>JAZNUF010000198.1:0-10457 GCA_045592185.1 Candidatus Flemingiibacterium sp. | reverse complement strand
TAACTGTTGATTTTTTTTGAAAAATAGTGTATAATATTATCATAGGGACAGGTGTGCCTGTTTGACGGTATATATGTCTTGAACAAATTAAAAAAAGGGAGCTTTTATCTGTGTTTTTACATATAGGAAGTGACGTGGTTGTACGCTCAGAGGATATTATCGGAGTATTTGATATGGATAATACTACCATTTCTGTGCGTGACCGTGAATTTTTATCCAATGCACAACGATGCGGCGAGGTCGTCAATATTTGTGATGATTTGCCTAAATCATATGTACTCACAAGCTATAAAGAACAAAGCAAGGTATATATTTCATCTGTATCAACGCAAACAATATACAAACGCTCATGCTCTAAAAAATTAATTTTTTAATAAACAGGAGAAAAAGAAATGGCTGATAAAATCGAAGTTAAATATGACGAAAACCAAATACAGGTATTGGAGGGACTTGATGCTGTAAGAAAACGTCCGGGTATGTATATAGGGTCAACCTCTATTCGCGGACTTCATCATCTTGTATATGAAATTGTGGACAACTCTATTGACGAGGCACTTGCAGGATACTGTAATAAAATTACGGTAACTCTCCACAAGGATAACAGTATTTCTGTCCGTGACGATGGACGCGGAGTGCCGGGAGGAATACACCCGAAAAAGAATATACCAACGCTCGAAGTGGTATTTACCGTACTTCATGCAGGAGGAAAATTCGGCGGCGAGGGATATAAGATAGCCGGCGGACTTCACGGCGTTGGTGCTTCCGTTGTAAACGCTCTTTCCGAGTGGGTGGAAATAGAAAACTGCAACGAGGGAGAAAAATACACCGAAAGATTTGAAAGGGGCCATGTTGCCCGTCCCTTTGCTCATGTAGGCTCATCAAACGGGGAGCACGGTCTGTATGTTCGCTTTCTTCCGGACCCTACCATATTTGAAGAAACTGTCATTGATTACACCACCGTCATGAACAGACTCCGCGAGCAGTCTTTTCTTAATGCGGGAGTTAAGATAGTGTTAAGAGATGAGCGCGGTTCTTTATCAGACGAGGATGAAGAAATCCACGAGGATGGGGAAACAAGACCTAAGTACGGTCCTGAGGAAGTAGAGCTTTGTTATGAGGGCGGTATAAAGAGCTTTGTTGAGCACCTTAACAATACTCGCCGTCTTGCGATGATTCATCCGGATGTTATTTACATGAAAGGAACAAAGGGTGATTCCGTTGCGGAGGTCGCTATTCAGTATAACGACAGCTACAACGAAATGCTCATGTCCTTCGCAAACAATATGCACACTATAGAGGGAGGTACTCACGAAACGGGCTTTAAGCAGGCGCTTACCTCTGTTTTGAACGATTACGCCCATAAAATAAAGCTTCTCAAGGATGATGAAAAGCTTTCTGGTGAGGATACCCGTGAAGGACTTTGCGCTATTATCAGCGTAAAGCTTACGGACGCACAGTTTGAAAGCCAAACTAAGGCTAAGCTCGGAAACTCTGAAATGCGTACCCTTGTGGCAGGACTTTTGAACGAAAAGCTTGCCGAATATTTTGAGGAGCATCCTCAAACGGCAAAGGCAATTCTTGAAAAAGCCCTGGCGGCGTCAAGAGCCAGAGAAGCGGCAAGAAAAGCAAGAGAATTAACAAGAAGAAAGAGCGTTCTTGAAGGCTCAACACTTCCGGGTAAGCTTGCGGATTGTCAGGAAAAAAGAGTTGAAGTGACAGAGCTTTATCTTGTGGAGGGAGATTCCGCGGGAGGTTCCGCAAAGACGGGAAGAAACAGTAAATTCCAAGCAATTCTTCCCCTGCGCGGAAAGGTTTTGAACGTTGAAAAGAGCCGTCTTGATAAAGTCTATACAAACACCTCGCTGATTCCGATAATTCAGGCTCTCGGCTGCGGAATCGGTGATGAATTTGATATAAACAAGCTTCGTTACGGAAAAATAATATTGATGGCCGATGCGGACGTTGACGGTTCACATATAAGAATACTTCTTTTGACTTTCTTCTTCCGGCATATGAAGCAGCTTATTGAAGACGGTCACATATACCTTGCCCAGCCGCCTCTTTATAAGATTGTAAAGGCGAAAAAAGCTCATTATGCCTACAGTGATGCGGAAAGAGATGCAATTTTGGCTGAGCTTGGAGAGAGTGGAATAAAAACCAGCCGCTACAAAGGTCTTGGTGAAATGAACGCAGACCAGTTTTGGGAAACGACCATGGACCCCGAAACCCGTACGCTTCTTAAGGTAACCGTTGAGGACGCCATGGCTTGTGACGAAATGTTCTCAATCCTCATGGGCGACAAGGTAGAGCCTCGCCGTGAGTTTATAGAAAAGAACGCGGTTTACGCTACAAATCTTGATATATAATATCTTTTAGAAAGAACGGATAAAAAGATGAGTAAAAAAGATACATTTGAGAATCTTGATTTTCCAAACCAGAAAATTATAGGAGTAGAGATGAAAAGCGAGGTGGAAAACTCGTTTATAGCCTATTCCATGAGCGTAATTATGTCCCGCGCATTGCCTGACGTAAGGGACGGCTTAAAGCCGGTACACAGACGTATTCTTTACGCTATGTACGAGGACAAGCTCACTTACGATAAGGATTTTAGAAAGTCGGCAACTACAGTCGGTAATGTGCTCGGTCGTTATCATCCTCACGGTGATACCGCCGTTTATGATACCATGGTGCGTCTTGCACAGCCTTTTTCCCTGCGTCATCCTCTTGTTGAGGGACAGGGTAACTTTGGTTCTATAGACGGCGACCCTGCGGCGGCTTACCGTTATACGGAGGCCCGCCTTGCAAAGCTTGCCAACGAAATGATGGCTGATATTGAAAAGGATGTTGTTGACTTTTCTCCTAACTTTGACAACACCTTAAAGGAGCCGGTGGTTCTTCCTTCAAGATTTCCGAATCTTCTTGTTAACGGCTCTATCGGTATCGCCGTTGGTATGGCTACCTATATTCCCCCTCACAATTTAGGAGAGGTAATTGACGGTACTATCTATCTTATGGATAATCCCGATGCCTCAATAAAGGATTTGATGGAGTTTGTAAAAGGCCCTGACTTCCCGACAGGCGCAACCCTCTACGGCTCCAACGGAATTTACGAGGCTTATACCACCGGTAAAGGTCATGTAATGGTGCGCTCCAAGTGCGAGATTGACGAGGAAAAGAATCAGATTATCGTCACCGAGATCCCGTATCAGGTAAACAAGAGTATGCTTGTGGAATCTATAGGACATCTGGTAAATGAAAAGCGAGTTGAGGGAATAACGGATATAACCGACCTTTCCGACCGCACCAACGGTGTCAGAATAGCCATAGATTACAGACGGGATGCAAATCCGCAGATTATCTTAAATCAGCTTTATAAATATTCACAGCTGCAGGACACCTGCGCCTTTAACATGGTTGCGTTGGTTGACAACGTACCGAAGCTTCTGAATCTTAAGGAGATTTTGAGTCATTATATAGCTCATCAGGAGGAGGTTATTACCCGCCGGGTAAAATTCGACCTTGAAAAAGCCAAGAGAGAAGCTCATATATATGAGGGCTACAAAATAGCTATTGACAATATTGAAGAAGTAATAAAGGTAATTCGCGCTTCCGCTTCCGTTTCCGATGCAAAGGTACAGTTAATGGAGCGTTTCGGTCTTTCGGAAATTCAGGCGCAGGCAATCGTTGAGATGACTCTCGGACGTCTTTCCGGCATGGAAAGACAGAAGATAGAGGAAAGACTCCTTTCTCTCTATAATACCATCACCGAGCTTGAGGGCATCCTCGCCGATGAAAACAAGATTCGCGATATCGTTAAGAGGGAAATGCTTGAAATAAAGGAAAAATTCTCAGACCCTCGCCGTACCGAGCTTGTGGCGGCGGAGAACGACATCGTTTACGAGGACTTAATCGAGCGTCACAGCTGCGTTATAACCATGACCGAGGACGGTTATATCAAGCGTCAGGCTGCCAATACCTATACGGCACAGCACCGTGGCGGTAAGGGAATTATAGGTATGACCACCAAGGATGATGACGCGGTACGGGATATGGTAAGTGCCGAGAGCCATGATTTCATCATGCTCTTTACCAATAAAGGAAAGGTACACACCAAAAAGACCTACCAAATCCCCGAGGCGGGCAGAACTGCCAAGGGCACAAACGTAGTAAATATTCTGGAGCTTACAGAGGGAGAAAAGGTTACTGCAATTATCTCCGTTCCGGAATATACGGAAAACGAATATCTCTTTATGGTAACGAGAAATGGCGTTGTTAAAAAGACACTTCTTTCCGAGTTTGAATATCAAAGAAGAGGCGGAAAAATAGCTATTTCTCTTGACGAGGGAGATGAGCTTTCCTTTGTTAAGCGTACAAACGGAAGCGACAGCGTGATTGTTGCAACTCATAACGGTATGTCTGCTCGCTTCGAGGAGTCAGACGTCCGTGCTATGGGAAGAACCGCACGAGGAGTTCGCGGAATAAGACTTTCCGAGAGCGATTATGTTGTGGGAACAACTCTTGTTGACAATGAAAATGCGCTGATTACCATAACCGAAAAGGGCTTTGGAAAGCGTTGCTCCTTTGATGAATTCACCGCCCATAACCGCGGCGTCAAGGGCGTTACCTGCCACGGAATCAGCGAAAAGACAGGCAAGCTTGCGGGCATTGCCACCGTTTCGAACGAGGACGACATTATGATGATAACAAGCGAGGGAATCATCATAAGAACTCCCGTATCGCAAATTCCCTTCTACAGACGTTCCGCCGGAGGAGTTATCGTGATGCGCCTTAAGGACGGCGTATCTATTGTGGGCTTCATCAAGGTGGAAGCGAAAGAAGCTGAAGAAACGGAAGAATCCGAGGAAACTGAAAACGAGTAATTCTCCGAGGGGGAAAGTAAATGAAAAAACTGATTTTACCCATTATTGCCGCAATCCTTTTGTCCTCCTGCGGTGGAGTTTCCGATGAGGAAATTATCTCCGCTTTGGAGGGACTTTCCGATGACGCATACGAGCTTAATCTCATAATTTACGGAGATGGGCTTGCTCATGAAGAAGAAATGGGCGAAAACGGGTACTATAAGGTGTCAGCCGGGGAAGAATATACCACAGCCGAGGAGCTTATAACTGCGATGGAAGCGGTGTTTTCTCCCGACTATATTGAGGTTATCAACAACACTGCCTTTGAGGGGGTTAGTGTTAATGAAGGAATGGTGGCGGCGAAATTTATGGTGTCGGAAAATGGAGAACTGTACGTAAATCCTGCGGTTACCGAAGATTTCGGCGAGCCCCGTAAAATTGATACTTCAAAGGCTGCGGTTAAGAACAAAAATAACTACGCGGCAGTGGTTGTTGTTCCAAGTGAAGATGGGGATATTGAAATCACCATGCGAAATGTGGACGGAAAATGGCTTATTGACAGTCCGATTTTTTAAAAAATTTTGAAAAACTATTGCATATTAGAAAAATATAGTGTATAATAGTATCAGAATGTTTGTTCGGATGGTGACGTACATCTGTTCTGAACGGAAGATAGCCAGAAAGGAATTATCACAATGAAAGCAAAAGCTAAAACAAAGCCTATTCCCTCACAAATTTTAGACAAGGACGAAAAGAAAAAAGCAATAGAGAGCGCCATCGGTCAGATTGAAAAGAATTACGGAAAAGGTACAATTATGAGAATGGGAGAAGCTCCCGAAATGGAGGTCAGTGCCATTTCCACAGGCTCCCTTACCCTTGACCTGGCTCTCGGAATCGGCGGTGTTCCGAGAGGAAGAATCGTTGAAATATACGGTCCCGAATCCTCCGGTAAAACTACCGTTGCCCTTCATGTGGTTGCCGAAACTCAAAAGCTTGGGGGAGAGGCGGCGTACATAGACGTGGAAAATGCCCTTGACCCCGTTTATGCCAAGGGACTCGGCGTTAATATTGACAATCTTTTAGTTTCCCAGCCCTCCAGCGGTGAGCAGGCTCTTGATATTGCCGAGGCTCTTATTCGCTCGGGAGCGATTGACGTTGTGGTTATAGACTCCGTTGCGGCTCTTGTTACACAGCAGGAAATCGAGGGCGATATGGCGTCCTCTCATGTGGGACTTCAGGCAAGACTTATGTCCCAGGCACTTAAGAAGCTGTCTGCCGTGGTTGCAAAGTCCAACTGCGTTGTTATATTCATAAACCAGCTCCGTGAGAAAATCGGCATATCCTACGGAAATCCCGAAACCACCCCCGGCGGACGTGCGCTGAAATTCTACGCTTCCGTAAGAATCGAAATCCGCCGCGCCGAAAGTCTTAAGGACGGGGCAGAGGTTTACGGAAACCATGTAAAATGCAAGGTGGTAAAAAACAAGGTTGCTCCTCCCTTTAAGGTTGCGGAATTTAACATCATATACGGCAAGGGCATATCCAAAGCCGGAGAAATCCTTGATATTGCCATAGAGCTTGACCTGATTCACAAAAGCGGCTCGTGGTTTTCCTACAATGGGCAGAGAATTGCCCAGGGCAAGGAAAACGCAAGAAAATATGTGGAGTCAAACGAGGAAATGATGGCAGAGCTTACGGAAAAAATTCTTTCCAAGAGCGCTGACGTGGAGGCTATGATAAAGGGCGACTACGGTGACGATGACGAGGACAATGACATCGACCCCGATGATGTGCCCCTTGAAATCAGCATCCTCGAAACCGATGACGAATAATGGAGCTTTCCATTAATATAGTGAGTCTTACGCCCAAAAATATGGGCGAGGAGGCAGAGCTGAAAATCAGAATCTCCTCTGAGGACAGTCCCGAAAAATCGGAGGAGAGGCGGTTTACGGTATTTTCCAAAATGCTCTTTGAGATTGGAAATATCGGAGTAAACAGCCTGCCATACCGCCTGACAAGGGAGCAGTATGACACGCTGGAATATGACGGAGAAATATACGGCGCCGTCAAAAAAGGGATGGAGCTTATTGCCTTTGGCGACAACACAGCCCGTTCCCTTGTGAATAAACTCAGACAAAGAGGCTTTGACAGATACATTTCCGAGGACGCGGCAGAATATCTTGTAAATAACGGATATATTGACGAAGCCTCGCTGCTTGCCCGGACGGTAAAGAAGCTTAGCGAGAAGCTGTACGGCAGGACGAGGATAAAAGGGGAATTGTTTAAGAAAGGCTTTTCGAGGGATATTCTTTCGGAAAAGCTTGAAGATTTGCTGTCGGAGATTGATTTTCTTGAAAACGCCGAAAAAATCCTCGAAAAAAAGTGCGATATTGACCGGCTTTCAGACCGCAAGTATCGGGAGGGGCTTTACGCCGCCATGTACAGATACGGCTACAGTACCGCCGAAACAAAGGCAGGAATCGCGCGGATAAAAGCAAAGATAGATTGAAAGGAATCCTTTTTCTGAAATGAAAGAATCAAATAATATCAAAGTCGGGTTTGTATCCATGGGATGCCCCAAAAATCAGCTTGACACCGAGGTTATGCTCAGAGAGCTGTATGAGGACGGCTTTGAGATTGTCGCCGAGGACATTGACGCGGACGTTGTGGTTATAAACACCTGCGGTTTTATTGAATCGGCAAAGAAGGAAGCTATTGATAACATAATTGATATCGGTTGGCTTAAGAAGAACCGCACATTAAAGGGAATAGTGGTTACGGGCTGCCTTGCGGAAAGATACCGTGACGAGATTTTCACACAGCTTCCGGAAGTTGACGCTATTCTTGGCGTTGGAAGTATACACAATATCTGCGAAGCGGTAAAGTCCGCCGCCAAGGGGGAGAAATATTCCTCCTATGAGGACAAAAACACGGTAAAGCTTGGCGGAGAGAGAATAATCACCACCCCGGAGTATTACGCCTATATAAAAATTGCCGAGGGTTGTGACAACCATTGTGCCTACTGCGCCATTCCCTCCATACGGGGAAAATTCCGCAGCCGTCCCATGGAGGACATAGTGGAGGAGGCGAAGACCCTCGAGGAGCTTGGAGTTCGTGAGCTTGTGGTGGTGGCGCAGGATACCACACGCTACGGCCTTGACCTTTACGGCGATTATAAGTTAGCAGAGCTTTTGACAAAAATCACCGAAGCCACGAAAATTCCGTGGATACGGATACTCTACTGTTATCCCGACAAAATCACCGATGAGCTGATTTCTGTCATGAAAAACAACCCCCGAATTCTGAAATATATAGACCTGCCCATTCAGCACATATCCGACCGTATGCTGAAAGCTATGAATCGACACGGGGATGGAAAAATGATAAGGTCCGTAATAGCAAAATTACGGAGAGAAATTCCCGAGATAATAATAAGAACTACCTTGATTGTGGGCTTCCCGGGCGAGAGCGAGGAGGATTTCACCGAGCTTTGCGAGTATGTAAAGGAAGCCAAATTCGACCGACTCGGAGCCTTTCCCTATTCCAGAGAGGAGGGGACTGCCGCCTACGACTTCAATGAGCAAGTAGACGAGCAGGTGAAGCAGGACAGATACGATATTATAATGCGAACCCAGGGAGAAATAACCGCCGAACAAAATAATGCCGCTGTCGGGAGAGTTATAGAGGTGCTGTGCGAGGATTACGACCCCGTTTCGGAAGCCTACTACGGCAGAAGCTATACCGATGCGCCGGAAATTGACGGAAAGGTTTATTTCCGAGGGCAGAGAGGAAGCATAAAGGGCGGTCAATTCGTAAAGGTGAAAATCACCGAAGCCATGGACTATGACCTTGTGGGCGAGATATTTGAAAAATAACAAAATGAGAGGGATATCATAATTATGAATCTTCCAAATAAACTTTCTATTTTGCGTGTTATAATGGTACCGCTTTTTGTGGCGGTTTTGGTAATTCCCTCGGAGGAATTTTTCAGCGAATACGGCGTCTGGCTTCGGATTATCGGGGCGGCGGTGTTTATTCTCACGGCACTTACGGATATGCTGGACGGTCAGATTGCAAGAAGATGTAATCTGGTTACCGACTTCGGCAAATTTATAGACCCCTTGGCAGATAAATTCATGGTGTTCGGCGCGATGCTTGCCATTCTTTACAGATTTGATTATATCCGTCCCGTTTTTATTTGGGCGGCGCTGATTGTGATTTTCCGTGAGCTTGCGATTACCTCTATGCGGATGATTGTTTCAAACAAGGCGGGAATCGTTGTTGCGGCAGCGTGGCTTGGAAAGGTAAAGACGGTAACGCAGATTCTTGCTGTTATAACCATTCTTTTGGAGCCTGTGGTTGCTCCGTCCGTAGCGCTTTTTGCAAAGTATCATCTTGCCAGCTACGTTATGATTATTCTGATGACGGTCATGACTCTGTGGTCGGGTATCGACTACATGAAGGCTTATTGGAAGCACCTTGACCCAACGAAATAAAATGAAGCAAGTATCGGGAGAGCTTTTACTATAGAGCTCTCCCGATTTTTGGCGATATTTATTCCACACGGTAAAGGTGAATCCCGTTGAGGGAGATAACTTTATCGGAAAGTACCGTAAGGGGAAGCTCATATTGACGTTTTTCTTTGGACATCACGGTTTCAATTACCACAGCTTCCGGCTTCAGAGAATATTTTGCTGACATATTGTTGAAAATAAACTTGCCCGAATCAGTAAATTCAAAAATGCGTCCATCGCTGTTCCACTTGCCCACAATGGAAAATTCGTCCGTTACGCTAACGGAAAGAGCCGGTAAATTGTCGGATATGGGCGGAATTTGCTCCGCCGGCTGGGATTTTGGCAGGACGCTGTTTGCAATCATGGCGCACAAAAGAAAGATAGCGGTGGATATGGACAGAGATATTTGTTCAAGCATAATTTTTACCATGCCTTTCGTACATTTTTACGATATTATTGTTTCGTAAAAGGGAGAAATCTATGAGAGGAAAATATATGGGGCATAGGCAAAAAAGCACTCATTTAATATAAAAAAGAACGGGAAGCTCTCCTTTTGGAGAGCTTCCCAAAAATTATCTTGATTTAAAATCAGTCGTTGCCCTTAGGAGCGTAGAGGTCTGCAAATCTTGTCAGACGCTCGTACTTAGCCTTAGCACTTGCCTCAGCGTTAGCAAAGAGCTCCTGCGCACGCTCGGGGAACTGATTTGCAAGGCGGCTGTAGCGGTTTTCGGACTTGATGAAGTCGATATAGCTTGCAGTCGGAGCCTTGGAATCGAGGGTGAAAGGATTCTTGCCCTCGGCAATCAGTGCGGGATTGTAGCGGAACATCTGCCAATAACCTGCCTCAACGGCTCTCTTCATCTCGAGCTGGCAGTTCTGCATTGTGCCCTTAATACCGTGCATTTCGCAGGGAGCATAACCGATAACGATGGAAGGTCCGGGATATGCTTCAGCCTCGGTAAGAGCCTTGAGAAGCTGATTCATGTCAGCGCCCATAGCAACCTGAGCTACGTATACATAACCGTAGGACATAGCGATTTCAGCAAGATTCTTCTTGCCGATAGCCTTACCAAGTCGGTCGTAG
>JAZNUF010000197.1:0-2695 GCA_045592185.1 Candidatus Flemingiibacterium sp. | reverse complement strand
AGCAATCTGCTTCTGTCCCTTTGATAGCTTTGGAAGCTTCGCGGAAATTTGTGACAATAAATCCATCTTCGGTGCCGTGCTCATTTTACACCAATATCCCGGCGGTAATGCATATCCTTGAAGCTCACTTTTTTAATAGCTTCATATGCCCTCTTTATTGCCGCATCAAGATTTTCGCCCTTAGCGGTAACTCCGAGAACGCGTCCACCGGAAGTAAGTACTTTTCCTTCGCGAAGCTCTGTGCCTGCATGATAAACCATTATATCATTTAGTTCTGCAAGGGTATCGAGTCCCGATATTTCGTATCCCTTTGCATATTTGACGGGATATCCGCCGGATGCCGCAACTACGCATACACAGGCGTTATCCTCCCACTCAATATCAATTTCATCGAGCTTTTCGTCTATTACGGCATTGATGATTTTAATGAAATCAGTCTTAAGTCTTGGTAATACCACCTGCGTTTCGGGATCTCCGAAGCGGGCGTTGTATTCAATAACCTTAGGGCCGTTCTTCGTTATCATAAGTCCAAAGTAGATAACTCCCTTGAAAGGTCTGCCTTCCTTTGCCATCGCATCAACAGTGGGGCGGAAAATCTTTTCCATGCAAACCTTTGCTATTTCATCCGTATAAATACGGCTGGGAGAGAAAGTTCCCATTCCGCCGGTGTTAAGTCCCTTATCACCGTCAAGCGCACGCTTGTGGTCCTGAGCTGAAACCATCGGAACGACAGTCTTGCCATCGCAAAAGGCAAGCACGGAAACCTCTGGGCCGGTGAGAAATTCTTCAATTACAACTCGATTGCCGGCATCACCGAAAACTTTATCGTCCATAATCTCATGAACGCCGTCAACTGCCGCCTTCATGTCCTCGGCGATGATTACGCCCTTGCCGAGGGCAAGCCCCTCCGCTTTGATAACAGTAGGAAATGAATTTTGTTTTTCAATATAGGCAATGGCAGAGGCAGAATCTGTGAAGACCTCGTATTCCGCTGTGGGAATCTTGTATTTCTTCATAAGCTCCTTTGAGAAAACCTTGCTTCCCTCGATAATCGCCGCGTTGGCGCGAGGACCGAAAGCACGGATTCCCTCCGCTTCAAGTCTGTCAACCATTCCAAGCATGAGAGGGTCATCGGGAGCTACAAATACAAGGTCAATATCATTCGCCTTCGCCGCTGCCACAACACCATCAATATCCGTTGCCTTAACGGGAAGATTCTCGGCAATTTCCGCAGTTCCGCCGTTACCGGGAGCCATATACAATTTACCGCAATCGGGAGATTTTTTCAGAGTGGCGGCAATGGTATGTTCACGTCCGCCTCCTCCGACAATGAGAATATTTTGCTTCATTTTGACTTCCTCTTTGAATTATTTTGCGGTTATATAACCGAGTCTGTAGAGAAGCTCTGCGATTTCAACCGCACCGCCTGCCGCGCCGCGGAGAGTATTGTGAGAAAGACCCACAAACTTAAAGTCAAACAAAGTATCCTCACGGAGTCTGCCAAGAGAAATAGCCATACCGCCTTCAAGATTTCGGTCTACATTTGCCTGAGGGCGATTGTCCTCCTCAAAATAGTGAATAAACTGCTTCGGCGCGTGAGGAAGTCCAAGCTCTTGAGGCTTTCCGGAATAATCAGCCCACGCCTTGAGTATTTCTTCCTTTGTGGGTTTCTTTCTGAATTTTACAAAAACAGCCGCCGTATGACCGTCTGTAACAGGCACGCGGATACACTGTGTGGTTATAACAGGCGATTCCGCCTTAACGATTTCGCCGTCTACTACCTTACCCCAAATACGCAGAGGCTCCTGCTCGGACTTTTCCTCTTCGCCCCCGATGTAAGGTATTACGTTGTCAATCATCTCGGGCCACTCGTTAAAGGTCTTGCCTGCACCGGAAATAGCCTGATATGTAGTAGCTACAACCTCATAGGGCTCAAACTTAAGTAAAGGTGTGAGAGCCGGAACATAGGATTGAATGGAGCAGTTAGGCTTAACCGCAATAAAACCGCGTTTTGTTCCAAGACGCTTTTTTTGAGCTTCGATTACAGTCAGATGCTCGTCATTGATTTCCGGAATAACCATAGGAACATCGGGAGTCCAACGGTTCGCGGAATTATTTGAAACAACGGGGATTTCAGCTTTTGCATATGCTTCTTCAAGAGCCTTAATCTCGTCTTTTTTCATATCAACCGCGCAGAAAACAAAATCTACAAGCTCTGCCATGGCTTCTATTTGGGAAGCATCAATTACTACCATGTTTTTAACAGCTTCCGGCATGGGTGTTGCGAGTTTCCATCTGCCGCCCAGCGCCTCCTCGTAGGTCTTACCCGCAGAACGAGGGCTTGCCGCAAGAGCAGTGATTTCAAAATAAGGGTGATTATCAAGAAGAGTGATAAATCTCTGTCCTACCATACCGGTTGCGCCGACAATGCCGGCACGAAGCTTATTTGCCATAGTGATGTCCTCCGAAAAATCATGTAACTATTTTTATATTATTTCGCACGAAAAATGTTCGTACATATAAATATTATATCATTTTTTTAATTGTCTGTCAATGGTTTTTCCGAGAAACCCATTGATCTACTGCGTTTTTTATCTGCAGTTACATTTTTGATGTTAAATTCAACTTTTGTGTTAATATTAACAAAAAATATTTTTGTTTTTTCTAAATCTCTATTGATTTTTTCTCCAAAATG
>JAZNUF010000196.1:0-1765 GCA_045592185.1 Candidatus Flemingiibacterium sp. | reverse complement strand
AATAAAGGAGAAGCTTCCATTGAAGCGAAGCATCAAAAGCAATAGCGTGGGTATCCATGCTCACCGCCTCAGGAAAAAAGTCCGCGCTTTTTTTTACGCATGGCGGACTCAAAGAAAACAACACCGCCGATTTTTCCCTCTACGAGAAGCTCGCCAGAATCAACCGACAGATTGGTAATTTTAAGCTCGCTTCCGTCAACGGCAATCATACCAAAGCCGCTTTTTAAAATGATACAGTTTTCATCGAAGCTTTGAACTTCCTCAACACAAGTGACAGTAAGCTTTGCTCTGTCATGAAGAATAATTTCCTGATGCGCGTTATTTTCCCGAATGGCGTCCATTTAAAAACCCCCATCATAATAGATTCTGTAACCATTGTATGATAGGAAAAAATAAAATATTCGCCTTATGAAATCACTTCGTACATTGAGGCGGCATCAGCCTTTGCGGTAAACTCACGTACGTCAACCACCTTCAGCTTTGTAGTACGTTGACCGAAGGTGATTTCGATAATGTCCCCTGCCTTGACATCATAAGATGCCTTGGCAGGGCGACCATTAACCGAAACGTGCTGTGAATCGCAAGCCTCGTTGGCAACCGTACGTCTTTTAATAAGACGGGAAACCTTCAGAAACTTGTCCAGCCTCATTCTTATTTTGCGTTAAGCTTTGCCTTAAGAGTCTTGCCGGTTGTGAAAGAAAGACGCTTGGAAGCAGGGATGGTAATAGCCTTGCGAGTAGCGGGATTGATACCTGCTCTTGCGGGACGGTCTTTAACGTCAAATGTACCGAAGCCCACAATCTGAACCTTATCCCCTGCGAGGATAGCATCCTCGATGCCTGCAAAAGCGGCGTTGATGATTGCTTCAACGTCTTTCTTCTTGAGGCCGGTTTCTTTAGTAACCTTTTCGATGAGATTTGTCTTGTTCATGTCAACATTCCTTTCAAAAATTTTTTTTGCATACCGTTATTCGGTATATACAATTATAACATTATTTTACGGATTTATCAATACCTATTTAGAAAATTTTTTCAAAAAAGTACGATTATTTCGGGTTTTTTTCGATTTTTTTGCATTTCTTCCCCATAATATGGAATTGGTGGAGAAAATATCAATTAATTTTCTCGTCAGAAGCGGTTAAAACAAAGCGATCGCAGGCATCAGACAACGCCTTTTCCGAGTCAACACCAAGCTTTCTCGCGGCATCTACCACGCTAAAAAGCAGGTCGCCGATATAGCGATTCTTATCTGAATTTTCTTCACTCCATCCAACCTGAACGTCAGACACGGGAACGGTGTATCCCAGCTTTGCAGCCTTTGAAGAAATTTTATCCGCGCGCATGAGGGACGGCAAGGAGTGAGAAACCGAGTTCAGTACTTCTCTGTCAGATTTCTGATTCTTCTCAACAATTTTAATTTTGTCCCAGTTTTTTAAAACTTCCTCTGAATTGTCCGCCACGACATCGGCGAAAATGTGGGGATGCCGAAGAATTAATTTTTTACATATTCCATCCGCCACATCGTCAAGGGAGAAATCCCCCGCCTCCTCCGAAATGCGGGAATGAAATACGACCTGAAGCATCAAATCCCCCAGCTCCTCGCAAAGGAGTGCGGAATTATCCGTATCTATTGCTTCCACAACCTCGTATGTTTCTTCAATCAAATTCCGGCGAATTGACTTATGGTCTTGCTCCCTGTCCCAAGGGCAGCCGCCCTCAGAACGGAGAATTTCCATTATTTCTCTCAAGTCGTCTACTATATACTT
>JAZNUF010000195.1:0-7680 GCA_045592185.1 Candidatus Flemingiibacterium sp. | reverse complement strand
CTCAACAAGAATACAGTCAACGCCCGCATCCTTAAGCATATATGCGCATAAAATGCCGGCAATGCCGCCGCCTATGATAAGAACATCCGTGCTTTTGCTTTCTCTCAACGGAGCAAAATGTACACGCTGCGCGGTTTCTTTCCAAATGGAATTCATAGCCAATCCCACCGGCATTTCGTTTTGTTCCATCTTTTTACCTCCGACTTGTAATATGAATATTATTTGTGGTTCCCATGCCATACATACCTGACAATTTCTTTCATAAATATGACCATAGCTTTTGCGGAGCAAAACGCTGTTTGAAAGATTTATCTTTCAAACTTCACCAGGACAAATTCCACGAGAGCTTTGAGGCAAAAGAAAAGAAGGTCGGACGCTATAAAAATCATCACGTGGGGAATGATAAATTCTGCGGAATAGCACATCCGTGCAAATAACGCTTTTATGTATTATTTTCGAGGTGATTTTTATGTGTACCGCGATTTCATTTTTATCCGGCGACCACTATTTTGGTCGGACGCTGGATTTAGAATACCATTATAGTGAAGCCGTGACGGTTACCCCCAGACAGTTTCCGTTCAGATTTCGGCAGGCGGGGGAACTACGCACTCACTATGCCATCATTGGTATAGCAACGGTTTCGAAAAATTACCCTTTGTTTTATGATGCAACCAACGAAAAGGGACTTTCGGCGGCCGGATTGAATTTTCCTGGCAACGCAATGTATTTTTCCCCAAAGGACGGCGCGGACAATTTAGCTCCCTTTGAGTTGATTCCCTGGCTGCTGGGGCAATGCGCAAATCTGGCAGAGGCACGAAAAAAATTGCAGCGGCTCTGCCTTATCAACGCTCCATTCAGCGAAAAATTCCCCCTTTCTCCTCTGCATTGGCTGATCGCCGATGACAGCGGCGCGGTAGTGGTAGAGCAAACTGCGGAAGGGCTTCGTTTATACGAAAATCCCGTTGGCGTTCTGACCAATAACCCGCCCTTTCCATACCATATTACCAATCTTGCAAATTATCAAAATCTTACCAGAGAAGCGGTTGTCAACCGATTTTGTCCGAAGCTTAAGCTTGATACCTACAGCCGCGGTATGGGCGGTATAGGTCTGCCGGGCGATCTGTCCTCGGCGTCACGGTTCGTACGGGCGGCCTTTGTCAAACTCAACTCGGTATGCGATGATGATGAAATGTCAAGTGTTTCGCAATTTTTCCATATCCTCGGCGCAGTGGAACAGCAACGGGGATGTGCACGAGTGGGGGAAGATTTTGAAATTACCGTCTACACCTCCTGCTGTAATACAGACAAAGGAATCTACTACTATACCACATACGAAAACCGTCAGATTACCGCCGTGGATATGCACCGTGAAAATCTTGACGTGGACTGCCTTTCTTCTTATCCCCTAAGGGCCACAGAGCAAATTTTCCTACAAAACAACAGATAAAAGGGGGTGTTGCACTTAGGTGCAACACCCCCAATAAAATACAGTTTATCACCCGTTGAGGGTTCCATTTTTGTGTGCTTAGCACACAAAAAACGCTGTATTTGGGCGCATACGCGCCCGTGCTTGCAGCAAGTTTTTAACTTGCAGCAAGCCCCGTGTTTATTCCACATTGACCATACGGGAAAGATACCCGTCCTTTTTCTTTAGCAGCTCCTCCATAGGGCCCATCTCCGCAACCCGTCCGTTGTTAATCACAACCGCCCTATCGGCACTGCGGATAGTCGCCAAACGATGGGCAATTACAAGCACTGTAGCCTTGCCCATAAGTGAGCTGATAGTTTCCCTGACTGCATTTTCGCTCTCGTAATCCAGTGCGCTGGTGGCTTCGTCAAGAATAATAAGACGAGGATCGCCCATAAGCACTCGTGCAAGGACAATTCGCTGTCTTTCCCCGCCCGAGAGCCTTACTCCGTTGTCGCCTAAAACCGTATCAAGTCCATCGGGCAGCTTCTCAACAAACTGCCATGCCAAGGATTTTTTCAAAGCCTCAACCATTTCGGTTTCATTGGCACCCGGATGGAATCTTTGAAGATTATCTCTTATGGTAGTATTAAGAATCAACGGCTCTTGCGGTATGTATCCAATGGTCCTGCGCCATGAGGCAAGCAGTTCGTCACCTAAGGGCACTCCGTCCACAAGCACTCTGCCTTCGGTAGGGCGCAACAGTCCCAGAAGCAGGTCTGCAGTGGTACTTTTTCCCGCGCCGCTGGGTCCGACCAAAGCCGTCACCGAGCCGTAAGGAAGTACAAAGCTGATATCGTGAAGTATCTCCTCCTCAGTGCCGCGATATGCAAATCCGACACGGTCAAATTCCACCTCTTTGGTAAACGGCAGACTTCCGCCCTGCGCGGAAGCTTCACACTTTTCCACAGACAGCTCGGCAATGGCTGAGCGAATGGTTTCATGGGCCGGCACATACGCTTGAATATTCTGGAGCTGACCTTGCCAAGCGGAAAAGACCGGCCAAAGTCTTGAAAAAATATACACGAGCACCATAAGCTGTGCCGTACCGGTATCCATCACGAAAACCCCGAACACAAACGCCAACGCCACCAAAACAGCGGCTCCGACAGAGTAACACAGCTGAGGGAGCACTCTAAGCTCCGTAGTCCGCAGACCCGTATCGTGATAGGTCTTGCTGATTTCCCCAAAAATCTCCGCATGGGATTCTTCAACCCCGTAAGCGCGAATTTCTTTGATGCTGTTTAGCTGATTTTGAATTTCCCGATATAAGTCCCGGTTAACCTCCACGGCTTTTCTACCGTACTCTCGGGATTTTTGCAAAAACGGCTTAAACAGTGCCAAAAACGCAAAGCCCACAACAAGCACCACAAGGGTTATGGGAAGACTCATAAAACAAGCGATTGTCAGCTGAAGCACCGCCGAAAAAAGAGATGCGATAAAGGTTATAACCTGATTAAGACAAAATCTTGCTTGCTTACACTGGGTTATGAAAAGGTTTATTAGCTCCGGCGAGGACTTTGCCGATAATACCTCCCAGCTTGCCCTCCTGGCGGCATCATAAAGCTCCTGCCTTATGGACAGCTCATATTTCTCCAAAAATCTGTTTTGCATTATGGTAGCAAATCTGCCAAGAAATGCTTTTATCAAAATAATCCCTACAAAAATAGCAACTATGGCAACGGCTCGCTGCAGATATGAAAGCTCTCCAAAGGGCTTCAGAAGCCACCCAAGACTCCCGTTGTCCCCAACGGATATTTCCAGCAAATCAAGCATCGGCAGAAGCATAACAATGCTGATGCTGTTCATAAGTGCCACGCCCATATTAAGGATTAAAATCAGTATAAAATTTTTTCGGTCCCTTGAAAAGATACCCTTTAAAATCTGTTTCATACCTTGTCATTCACCCTTCGGGTTGAAAATTTTTTAGTTACGCACCTTCGCCTCGTGATAGGTTGGAACCACCTCTGCCACAAGTTGGCGTATGGAATCGTCCTCGCCATCATATGCTCTTTTCATAAGCATTTCAAGCTGACGAAGGAAGGTATCCTCATCAAACTTTATAGGACAGCCTATATGAATAAGGTGGTTCGGGGTTGTCCGCAGTCCTTCCTCGGACAAAAGCTTTTCTTCATATAGCTTTTCACCGGGGCGCAGGCCCGTATAGGATATTTTTATGTCTACATCCGGCTTTAATCCCGAAAGTCTTATGAGGTTTCTTGCGAGCGTGTCAATCTTTACGGGCGAGCCCATATCAAGGACATATATCTCTCCCCCGGCGGCATATGTACCCGCCTGCAAAACAAGGGATACCGCCTCCGGTATGGTCATGAAATATCTGATTATATCCGGATGAGTTACCGTAACAGGGCCGCCCTTGGCAATCTGTTCTTTGAATATATGAATAACCGAGCCGTTACTGCCAAGCACGTTGCCGAAGCGAACCGCCACAAACTCCGTGTGGGGATAATCCTTGCTCCTTGTCATTTCTCTCATGCTGCCGTCCGCGTCTTCCGAGTGTACGTGAAGAGGCGAAAGCTCGTTTGCCTTGCCCTCTCTGATTTTTTTGTCAAAGGACTGTATAATCATCTCGCAGACTCGCTTTGATGCACCCATAATATTCGTGGGATTTACCGCCTTGTCCGTAGAAATCAGCACAAAGCGCTTACAGCCGTTCATCATCGCGGCATAGGCAGTTTTATATGTACCTATGGCGTTATTCTTTATGGCCTCGCAGGGGCTGTACTCCATAAGAGGAACGTGCTTATGGGCTGCCGCGTGGTATACAACCTCGGGCTTAAACTTCTGAAACACTTGATTAATACGCTTGCTGTCACGTACAGAGCCTATGAGCACCTCAAGATTTAGCTTCGGGTATTTGTCCATAAGCTCAAGCTGAATGGCATGAGCGTTATTCTCATAAATGTCGAAGATAATAAGCTGCTTTGGGTTATGCTGTGCAATCTGCCGGCAAATCTCACTTCCGATGGAACCGCCGCCTCCGGTTACAAGGATTACCTTATCCGAAATAAATTCGTATATTTCATCCATCTGAACCTTAATGGGCTCACGGCCGAGAAGGTCCTCAATACGTACCTCCTGCATCGCGCTCACCGTTATCTCGCCGGTCACGAACTGATACACGCCGGGCAGATTTTTAAGTTTACATCCCGTTTCCTTGCAAATGTCAAGTATATCCCTGCGCTCGGCGACCGTTGCGCTGGGTATGGCAAGATAAATTTTTTCAATGTCGAATTTTTTAACATTATAAAGAATGTCATCCCTGCCGCCTACAATCGGAACGCCGTCTATATACCGTCCCCATTTGTTGGGGTTATCGTCAATGACACAGCAAACCAAATCGCCCACCGCGTCTGCGCTGTGTATATCGCGTAAAATCAACTGTCCCGCCGAGCCTGCTCCAATGAGCATTACTCGATTTGCTTCCGACCTCCGCACAGACTTTGCGTGTCTGCTCCGTTCCAAAATAACAAAACGGTAAGCAAAGCGAACAAACAGCAAAAGTGCAAACTGTATACCCATACCGATTATATAATAAGAAATGGGCATACGTCCGAAAATCAACGTAATGGTAGCCGCATGGAAAGTTCCCGTAACAACGGAAGAAATGAGTATTCTTATTAATTCATTATAGCTTGCGAACTCCCATAAACTGCGGTATAAGTACATGATTTTAAACACAATAAAACAAACCACCGTATAAATTGGGGCAAACTTCAGCCAAGCCATCAGATATTCGCCGGGAATTTCAGAATAATTGCAATCAAATCGCAGCCACAGCGACAAAAAATATGCTCCGTTTACCGCAATAATATCATAGATAAGCAGCAAAACCGTAGTCGGCAGCCACCCTTTGAAGCTGAAGCAGTCGATTATTTTGTCGCGGAAAAGCTTGCCGAGGTGAGGGCGCTTTTTCCCTTGAGCAGATAAATTATCTTTACTAGTCTTCATGTTTTCTCTCCGCCTAAAAGTATTTTTTGACTTCTTTACCGAAGAAGGTTCTATACATTCCAAAAAACGACTTAACCGAGGCTGTTTTTAGCACTCAGTCAATTTAATTTCCTTATGAAATTTTGTACGCCGCCAAGCTTACAAGACGGTCTTAAGTTCTTCCCCCACAAAATCTCATGACGAAACTAAATGGTATAAAGCCCCGACAGAAGGCAGACTTTTGTTCTGAATGGGGAGTAGTTACACTCCCCATTCAGTATTCATACGTTTACATCAGCCCGAGATATGCTCGATTCAAGATATTTGTGCAGTAACGGTAAAGCAATACTGCGGCTTCACAGCGGCGTGTAGCAGCCGTGGGACGGAGAGTCGCGTCCTCGTAGCCCTTGAAGAGCTCTACATGACAAGCCCATGTCATTGCCGGAACGGCATAAGCGGAAATCTTATCAGAATCGCCGTATGCAAGGAGATTTGCCCCCTCGGGAACGGTTACATCATATCCTTTTTCCTTGACATAGCGATAGAGCATAGCCGCCATCTGTTCGCGGGTTATGGGATCATCGGGGCCGAAATTGCCATCACCGTAGCCGTTGACAACGCCATTTTCAGCCGCCCATTCGATAGGACCGCCATACCATGCTGTAGGATCTACGTCATCAAAAACCTGCACGCCGTCAATTTCCGGTGAGCCCTCGATTCGATAGAGGGTGGTTGCAATCATAGCGCGCGTAATAGGAGTGTCCGGTTCAAAAAGGGTAGGCGTCATGCCTTTCATTATCTTTTCATCGGCGCAGTAGTGAACTCCGTCATGATACCAAAGCTGGAGGTTAAGGTCGGTGAAATGTCCCGCAGGGCATCTTTCGTCTCTCGGGCAATCCTCACCTATTCCCGGGTCTGTACCGGGATCGCCCCCACCCAAAGTAACAATGCTCATGGATGAATCGCCCTCTGCCGCCAAAACACTGGGCATATCAAAATATTTCTGTATTCCATCGCCCTCTATATGAAGAGTAGCGTGAGTTGTGAAATCCTCGTCAATACCCGCAATAGCATCAGCGGAAACAATTTCGGTAGCCTTCATGGTCATAGGCTGAGTCAAAGCCGCCTTAACATCGGCGGTGGGAGCGTTATCCCATTCAAGCATCACCAAGGGGTTAATTCTATAAGTGATTTTAATGCCGCTTTGGGTAACCTTGGCAACGTCAAAGACGAATACGTCATTTTCGCCCCATTTAACGCACTCAAAGGTGAAATCCGCCTCTTTAACGGTGTCAATCTGACTTACAAGCGGATCATGAAGCATACAAATGAAGCTGAAGCCGCCCATGCGGTCATGGCTACGGTAAAGAGCCGCCGCCTTCGCAAGGACCTCAACCATAGTGGTTGTTGCAGTGTACTCAACGGAGTATGTGCCGTCCTCAAGCTCCGTGGCAACAACGGACAACTCGATTTCTCCCGGTTCAAAGGGCTGTTCTGCACCCACAACCAAGGAAAAGCTTATGCACATACACAGTGCCATCGCTAAAGAAAACCATTTTTTCATGTTCATTCCTCCTGAGAATTTTATATGTATTTATTGAGATAATAGGCTTTTTCAACTGCCTTTTCTTCACAGTAGTAATCCCAAAGGGTATCAAGAACCTGAGTGTCTGCACCTATTTTTTCAAGCTCTGTGCGATACTTCGCCAAAATTTCCAGAACCCGGCTGTCTACCTCGACCTCATAATCGTAGCATTTCTCAAGTCCCGCAAGGCCCAGCTCCGTTTTTTTGCTCGTTGTACGCTGCTCCTCGGGGATGGCTTTCCAAATTTCAAGGGTCTCTTTTTTCATTTTACCCAAATTTGCCATTACGTCAACCTTGCAGGCGTAAAGCTCTGCGACACAGTCATTTACAAGCTCCTGCGCCGTTTTGGCAGACTCGGGTACAGGGGCGTTGGTTTCTTCCTCCGATGTACTTTCCGTGGGAGGTGTTCCCTGGGAAGTAGATTCTTCGCTGCCGGGAATCTCCTCGGAAGAATCCACAGCCGTATCCTCGGTCACACTATCGACAGTATCCGCCGTGGTATCGCCCGCGCTCTCTTCAGTAACGTCATCGGGCGGGGTGGCGATGCCGAGATTGTCTTTAACCTCCTCGGGAGTCACCTTACCGTCAATCAAGTCGTCACTTTGCTCCCTTGTGGGGGGCTTTACCACAATGCTGTGTTCTTCTTCAAGCTTTTGATGGTGCTCAGCTCTTAGGG
>JAZNUF010000194.1:0-5673 GCA_045592185.1 Candidatus Flemingiibacterium sp. | reverse complement strand
TCCATCGGCATTTCCAAAGAGGAAATCTTAAAAATTGCCGAGGTTATTTGGAGGAAAGAAAATGATTGAACTTACAAATGTAACCATGAGCTACGGGAAAATCAAATCCCTTGACAATGTGACCGCCACCATAAAGGACGGCTCAATCTTCGGGTTGATTGGCTCTAACGGCTCCGGAAAATCTACCATGCTGCGTATTTTAAGCGGCATTATAAAGCCGGACAGCGGCAATGTCTTGTGCGATTCCATGCCCGTTTTTGAAAACTGTGAGGCTAAGAAAAATATAATTTATCTGTCCGATGAGCAGTTCTTTTTACCTCACTCCACAATTAACGATATGCGAAAATTATACAAATGCGCCTATAAATCCTTCTCCGATGAGGTTTTTTCAAAGCTGCGAAACATCTTCACCCTTGACTGCGACAGAAAAATAGGCACATTTTCAAAGGGTATGAAAAAGCAGGCATCAGTAATGCTGGGGCTTTCGGCAAGACCGAAATATTTGCTGTGTGACGAAACCTTTGACGGTCTTGACCCGGTTGTTCGTCAGCTTGTGAAGCGGATTTTAGCCGAGGAAACTGCCGAGGGCGGGATGACCACCATCTGCGCTTCCCATAATCTTCGGGAAATGGAGGATATCTGCGACACCGTAGGTCTTCTCCACAAGGGCGATTTGCTTTTTGTACGCGAGCTTGACGATATGAAATCCGATATACACAAGGTGCAGGCGATTTTTGACGATAACTTTGACATTACAATCTTAGATCCGTTAAAAATACGCGCTTATTCCCGCCGCGGAAGCGTTGTCAGCTTTATTGCCAAGGGAAATGAGGAGGAAATAACCGCATTTTTGGCAGAAAAAGCCCCCGTATTCCACGAAATCATTCCTTTAACCTTGGAGGAAATTTTTATCAGCGAAATGGAGGAAAAAGGCTATGACTTCAGCAAACTTGACTACTAATACAAAGCGTGAAAGAAAACCCTCTCTTCTTGGTTTTTCTTTGAAAAAATATTGGACATCAATTTTACTCTTCACCATAATTCTGTTCTTCGTTATCCCCATCCCCGTGATGATGATCGTAAGCGCCAATCTTGCAAATAGTTTCTCTTCCATTCAATCTCTCAAAAACGACCTTGCCATAAGCTGGGTTGAGGGGATACGCTATATACTTGTTCCTCTTATGTCAATTCTTGCGGTGGTTATCCCATGTGCAAGATTCGGATATTTAAAAAACAAGGTTTCAATCGACTTTTATCACAGTTTACCCATACGCCGTGAAAAGTTATTTTTCACTCAGCTGGGCATAGGTGCTTTGGCACTTGTAATTCCGTACATATTTAACGTTCTGTTCACCATCATATATTTATCCTCCAACGGGCTTATTTCAGGGGCACTTATTGTTAATTTGGGGCTGCTCACCTTGGAAATTGCCGTTTACGCACTGTTCTTCTATTCCCTTTCCACTCTTGTGGGCATGGTAAGCGGTCTTACCGCAGTACAGCTCGTTCTCACCGTTGCGGCGATATTTATTGTCCCGGGAATACAGCTTTCAGCCGCAGGGTTTATGTATATCTTTTCGGAAAATATGTGGGTTGACTACTATATCTCCGGGGATATTCTCCAAAATACCTCTCCCGCCTTGCGTTTCATCCTTAATACCATACCGCTGAACCTCGCCGAATCCATCATCATGATTGGTCTTTCCGCGGTTATGCTTGGTCTTGCACTCTTTCTGTATCGCCACAGAAAAAGCGAGCGTGCAGGGCAATCGGTAGTGTTTATTCCCATTGGGGAAGTGATTAAATACATCATGATGTACATCGGCACCCTCACCGGAGGAATCCTTTTCTACGCTATCATGGACGATTTGTTCTGGACTATCTTCGGTATGGCTTGCGGCATGGTGCTAACGTTCATGCTGACAAATACCATTCTCCACAAGACGGCAACCGCCATGTTCCGCGGACTTCGAGGGCTTGCAATCTTCGGCGGTGCGGCAATACTCACCCTCATCCTTCTTATGACTAACGCCTTTGGTATAAACAGTCATGTTCCCTCTCCCAATTCGACTTCAAAGGTGCTCGTTAAGTTCGCCAGCGACAGCTTTTCTCTTGAATTTCAAGACAGAGAAAACATTAAAGCACTCCATAAAATCTATACCGAAAGTGATTGGGGCTACAACGAGTATTTATCCTCCGTTATTTCTCGCAGTGAGCGATTCCGTTTACAAATCGTATTCTACAATTCCCTCGGACTGCCCACAGCAAAAAGAGTGTCGATTTCAAACAAGTCGAAGTTTATAGAGGAATTTCGCACCATTCTGAACAGTGAAGAATTTAGTGAGCAGTATTCTCATTATCTTGACAGTATAACAAGCGCAGGAAGTAGGTTCATCTCCATTCGCACCATGGAATATTACGTCAATGAATACGGTCGCGTATGGCGCAACGATATGATGTTCAGAAGCATAGGGCAACCCGATTCGATCGAGTATGTTATTTCAGACCTTGTGAAAAGCGAAAAGAATTGCAATTTCGACTATTTCCAAAATCCTTCCCTTGGTTCGTTGTATATTTATCCGTCCGCATCAAACGGCAGCACCGTACGGCACAACGTTTACACGCCGATGGATTCGCTTATGTACAAATACGAAGGCGGCAATGCCCTTGACTATGACTATAAGGAGCAGGTACGCAGACTTGCCAACACCATTGACGGCATAACCGTAATCAAAGTGCCAAGTGATATCTATGAAACTAACTATGAAATCACCGAAGATACCGTGTATGTTGAGTATGATAGAATTACCGAAGATACCGCGTCTATTGAATATGATGTGCCTGCCGAAGATACCGCAGCCGATTCGCAGGAGGTTGTTATAAAAGATAAGGCTCAGATTACGGAGCTTCTCCTTGCCGCCGCAGATTTGTTTTATACCAGCGATTTGTCTCCGTTCACTTTCGTTGATACCGAGTATTACATCAAGTACAGAGTTGATGTTTCCGAACCGCTGTCCTATGAAACGTACAACATGAGCGAAGCGGAATTATCAGCATATATCAATGAGAATTATGACGGAAACAGAGAGCTTCTTCACGAACACGGACAATTCTTCGCCCTCCCCTTACTCCTGGGCAGAACCCCCGATTTCGTGGCAGATTTATTTGAATAACTTAAAAAGCTGCGCTTATTTTGGATAATAAGCGCAGTTTTTAATTAGACTCCGAATAATTTTAATTTTGTTCACTCTTTTTATAATAAATGTGGTATAATTATAATATAGCTTATTAAAAAAGGATTTGACAGAAAATGAAAATATCCGCAAAAGATGTGGCAGGATTACTGCGTACCCTCTCACGGACGGCGGGAAAGCCTCATTTTACCTCTGCAATAATTGCCGCCGCAGGATGCGGAAGCCGTATGGGCTGTGATAATGGCAAGACAAAACAGCAAATGGAGCTTGAGGGTCTGCCCATAATCGTCCATACCCTGCTGGCATTTGAAAAATGCCAGTGCATAAACGAAATTATAGTCGTTGCCAAGGAGGATGAAATTCCCCTTTACGCCGATTACAAATCAGCTTACGGCATCAGCAAGCTGACAAATGTCACCGCAGGGGGCGAAACCCGTCAGGAATCGGTACTTCTGGGCTTTGAGAAAATTTCCGATAAGTCGGAATTTGTGGCAATCCATGACGGTGCTCGATGCCTTATTACCACCGAGATGATTGAAAAGGTTGCAATGGAAGCCTATCGCCGCGGCGCAGCCACTGCCGCTACCCACGTCATTGATACAGTAAAACGGGCAAATGGGAATAACTACATCGCCGAGACCTACAACCGTGAGGAGCTTTGGTCGGCGCAGACGCCGCAAATCTTCAAAACGGAGCTTTACCGCGCCGCCGCATACGTTGCAAAGGAAGATAATTTCACCGCCACCGATGACAATTCTCTTGCAGAACGGCTCGGGTTTGAAGTAAAGCTGGTGGACTGCGGCAGAGAGAACATAAAAATCACCACCCCCATTGATTTGCGCCTTGCAAGCATTATCCTATCGGAGCGAGGGAATATAAAAAAGGCGCGGCAATAGCCACACCTTTGTGAAATTTTAAAACTCAGAACTGATTTCTCTTGTTTTCGGTTTTGTTCTTGTTCTGGTTTTTGTTTTCATTCTTATTCTTGCAGTTCTGCTCGGACTGACTATTCTGGTTATTGTTGGTATTATTGTTGTTCTGATTTTGGTTTTGATTACGATTCTGTTCGTTATTCATTGCCATTCTCCTTATATATCCAAAAAAATTTATTTGAAACTCCCTCGAAATATTCTAGGGAATTTACACTATTAAGTATCTTCAATTTTTATTATTTTATGCGTATTTTTTGATTGAAAGGAAACTGATATGAAATTATATCCTCTTAAATTAACCCCTGCCTCAAAGGAAATTATATGGGGCGGAAACAAGCTTAAAGAAAATTACGGAAAGAGAGCCGATTTTGATAAATTGGCTGAAAGCTGGGAGTTGACTTCCCGTCCTGACGGTATGAACTTTATCGAAAATGGGGAATATTCGGGCATGAGCCTGGGAGAATACCTTGACAAGGGCGGAAAATCTCTTATCGGCGAGGATTATGACGGCGACCGTTTCCCCCTGCTCATTAAGTTCATTGATGCCTGCGACAGGCTCTCCATACAGGTTCATCCATCAGATGAGTATTCATTAAAAAATGAAAATGAATACGGAAAAACGGAAGTATGGTACATAGTGGAAGCCGAGGAGGGCGCAGAGCTTGTGTTCGGCTTATCGAAGGATTATACCAAGGAAGCTTTTGACAAGGCAGTAGCCGAAAACTCCGTGGAGAACCTCTTAAACCGCGTAAAAGTCAAGGCAGGAGAGGTGTATTTCATTCCATCGGGGCTTGTTCATGCCATCGGCGCGGGCATACTCATTTACGAAATTCAGCAAAACTCCAACGTAACCTACCGCGTCTACGATTACGGCAGACTGGGTAAGGACGGAAAACCCCGTGAAACCCACGTTGAAAAGGCAAAGGACGTTATAGTGAATTACACGCCTGAAGAAATCGAAGCTCTCCGCTTCTCCGCCGCCAAAGAGCGCACTCCAACACTCCTTACCTCCTGCGACAAATTTACCGTAAACCGATATGAATTTACCCAAATTACTCTGACAGCAGAAAAAAAGAGCTTTATAGCTCTCACATTCCTTTCCGGAAAGGGAGAAATCACCGTCAACGGCGAAAAATATGCTTTTGCAAAAGGTGATACCTATTATATTCCCGCAGGAATGGGTGAGTTTTCCATGACCTCTGCAGGTGCTGTCTGCATTGCATCGGAGATATAGCATAGCATAAAAGGGGTGTTGCACTTAGGTGCAACACCCTCTATAATTTCCGTATATAAATTCTTCAAGTTCTTTTACCGTGTGAGCAATTCGCTCGCCGCCTCGGGCAATAAGCTCTTCCCTGTCGCGGAATCCCCAATCTACACCGATAAAATCCATGTTGGCATTTTTAGCTGTATCCACATCCACATCGGAATCGCCGATGTATACGCAATCCGAAGCGGTCAGATTAAAATGCCTTAAAATATTCTGTACCCCATCGGGTGCAGGCTTACGGGGAACCCCCAAGTCGAAGGCCAAGCGGTCTTAGGAA
>JAZNUF010000193.1:0-3238 GCA_045592185.1 Candidatus Flemingiibacterium sp. | reverse complement strand
TGGGAAGTCCCACCACGTTATAGTAGTCCCCCTCAATCTCACGGACGAAAAATCCGCCGATTCCCTGAATACCGTAAGAGCCTGCCTTATCCATAGGCTCTCCGCTTTTTATATAAAAATCAATTTCCTCGGCAGTAATCTGCCCGAAACGGACTTTGGTTTCCACCACGTCCGATATATGTTTTGTTTGTCCGCCAATTCTTCCCACCAAAGCTATGCCCGTGAATACAGAATGATTTTTGCCCGAAAGCAGGGTAAGCGTGACCTTTGCGTCCTCCTCGGAGCTGGGTTTGCCGAGAATTTTGTCTTCAAATGACACAACGGTGTCCGCACCGATTACTATATAATCTTCATCTCCACCGTATCTGTCAGCAACAGCCGAAGCCTTCCGTGATGCAAGCTCCTTTACCGTTTCCGTTGGGGTGAGATTTCCGTCAATATTCTCGTCACACGGAGAAGCGATAACGGTAAAATCTATTCCCAGCATCCCCATAAGCTCCCGTCTGCGGGGAGAATTTGAAGCAAGTATAAATTTCGGATTCATTTTTTGCCCTCTCAGCTTCTTCCCGTTGAGCCGAAGCCACCCTCGCCCCGCAAAGTTTCGTCAAGCTCGTCTACTTCTATGAGCTTTGCAGTATATACGGGCATAAACATAAGCTGTGCTATTCTTTCACCCACCGTCACGGTGTAGGGGGTATCTGAATTGTTTCTGAGCACAGCGGATATTTCTCCTCGGTAGTCGCTGTCGATGACTCCTATACCGTTGGCAAGAGAGATACCGTGCTTAGAGGAAAGTCCGCTGCGGGCACACAATATGGCAACAACCCCCGTTGATTCAGGGGAAATGGCAATTCCCGTGGGAATCATTTTACGCTCCCCCGGAGCTATAACGATATCCGAATCAGCAGCAGAGCGCAAATCAACCGCCGCTGAGCCATCGGTGGCATACTCGGGCATGACAACCCCGTCCCTGAGAAGCTTGATTTTCACGTTTATTTTATTCATTTCGATATCCTCCTGAACGCACCCCTCGGCGGGGCGATAGTTTCATTTGTTAGAAGTTTCTTAGCATATTCGGGAGATTCCACAGAAAAAATGTAATGTCCTCCCGAAACTCGGTATTTGGTCAGCTCATCGGGCTTGTCCGCCATGAATGTAGCCACACTGTTGTACATTATATTGCGGTGCTTGTAGGCTCGTGTCAGCGGAAATTCCGCCCCCGTTCTGTCCACAAGAGGCAGAAATTCACCCTTCTCACATTCCTCGCAGGAATACATATCCCGAATAACGCATTTTTCAAGAGTCATAAGGGGAATCCGTCCGTATACTATTGGCGGCAGACCAAGGTCACGCAGCTGCGGCAGAGTAAGCTCAGGAGAAGCAATCAAGTCCGCAAAGCCTGCCGACAAAAGCACATCCGCTGTATAGCTGTTGTAAATATTCAGTCTGAAATCCCCATGGGGTATAAGTCCGGCTTCCTTCGCAAATGGTATATGACCGAGATTTGATACAAGAGCGTGCTTTATTCCTGCTTCCGCCGCATTTTTAAGCATAAGGGAAATCTCCGCCGCCTCCGAATCGAACACCACGGGGGGGATTATAACCCCGCTTACCTTATCCTCCATGCCGGCAGAAAATTTTTCCAGGGGAAGATAGACTATTTCGCAGCCCCCCACATTTTCGGGAATACGTCCGTAGTCGCTGAATCGGGCGGTGATAGCTCCCGTGTTTTTCCTTTTTACGGGCGGCTCTATTTCTTCGGGCAGAGGGGAAGCCCGTCTTGTAAGGATTTGCCCCATCAGTTTTTCCACTCCCTCACGGCGCAGACCGTTAAGGGCTGATATAGGCAAAATAAGTCCCTCTTCCAAATTGATTTCGCATTTCCCAAGCCTGAAAGGTGTTCCTCCAAGCTTTTCGATATTTTTCTTGACCGCCTCGACCGTTAAGGGTTGATTTATCGCTTTATCGGGAACAGCTCCGCGGACGGTGACGCTCTTTTCTTCAACTTGCGCCGTAAGCTCCGCAGGCTTGTCCGCCCTTATCGTAACCTGCATATTTATGATTTTTCCACGTTCCTTCATGAACGAGGTGTAATTTTCTCTGCTGTTCTTCGCCGCCACCAAGCTGTCCGACTTATCCACATCGGTGCGGATTCCAAGCATTTCTTTGCCGATTCTTTTTGTAAAGTAGCCGTCTGTAAATCCGCTTCTTGAAAACAAAGCTTTAAGCTCAGAAAGCTCCCTGTCTGTGGCATTTCTTCCCTCGTCAAGAAGTCGCCGATAAATTCTCGTAACTCCGTAAACATATTCAGGACTTTTCATTCTGCCCTCAATTTTGAGAGATGCCGCGCCCATTTTAAGTATATCCGTAATGTGAGATGCAAGTTGAATGTCTTTCAGACTCAAGGCATAGCTTTCTTTGCCTTTGCGGCAGGATTTGTAAGGCAGGCGGCAGGGCTGAGCACATTCTCCGCGATTCCCGCTTCGCCCGCCGATAAGGGAGCTGGCAAGACAGCCGCCCGACTGGGAAACGCAAATGGCTCCATGGATAAACAATTCTGTTTCAATGGGAGAATTTTTGCACAGAGCCGATAAATCCTCAAGGGGAAGTTCTCTTGCCGCCACCATTCTGGAGAAGCCTAATTTTGAAAGCTCTTCTGCCGCAAAAAGATTATGTCCCATGGCCTGAGTGCTGGCGTGAAGCTCTATATCGGGGAAATATTTACGAATAAGCATAGCACTACCAAGGTCAGCCACAATAAGCGCGTCAGCACCGAGGACGTATAACTCCTCCACACACTTTAAAAAGTCGTATATCTCACGGTTGTGGATTAAGGTATTAAGCGTAATGTTTGTCTTAACCCCGTAGAGCTTGCATTTATCAATGGCTGTCCTGAGGGACTCCCCCTCAAAATTTTTCGCTCCCATACGGGCGTTAAAAAGCGATGCTCCGAAATATACCGCATCTGCGCCGCCGGCTATGGCGGCATCAAGGGCTTCCGGAGATCCTGCGGGGGAAAGAAGCTCCGGCAGCGGTAAGGTTTTATCTTTTGTCATGCTTTTCCCTCCAAGGCATTATTTTTTCTCGCAGATTGCAATTATTTTTTCGATTTGTATTGCAATTTTCTGCTTTTCAAGTTATAATATTATCGTGGGCGTGGCTTATTTAACCATTTATATATATTATAATATATATTTATCGTTTTGCAAACCCCCTAAATGAAAATTTTATAAAAAAG
>JAZNUF010000192.1:0-2338 GCA_045592185.1 Candidatus Flemingiibacterium sp. | reverse complement strand
ACCAACGGTCGGGGGCGTTCCCGATTATGCCATGCTTGAAAGAGAGGCGGATCGGGATACAATTCTCGCAAGCTTTATGCTCGTTAACAACGAAACCGGCGCAGTTTATGATATCAGACGCATTTCTCAAATCGTAAAGTCCAAAAACCTTAACGCCCTTGTTCACACGGACTGCGTTCAAGGCTTTATGAATCTGCCCTTTAGCCCCAAATCCCTGGGCGCAGACCTTATTTCCCTGAGCGCCCACAAAATCGGCGGGCCAAAAGGTGTGGGGGCGCTGTATGTTTCACCCGAAATTCTCGTAAAAAAGCAGCTGGCCCCCATAGTTTTCGGCGGCGGGCAGGAGTTCGGCATGAGGTCAGGAACGGAAAACGTTTTGGGAATCGCAGGTTTTGGCAAGGCGGTAAGCGTTGGAGAAAATTCAATGGAAGCCCACATTCAGAAAAAGGAAGCTGTTCACAATCACCTTATAAACAGGCTTTCAGATAATAGCTTTCCCGGGGTGAAGTTGAATCTTCCCCGGAACTGCGCTCCCCATATACTCAGCATCACTTTGCCGAACATCAAAAGCGAAACGATGCTCCACTGTTTGTCAAGAGAGGGGATTTTCGTGTCCAGCGGCTCTGCCTGCGCTTCCAATACCGGTCACAAAAGCCATACTCTGAGGGCTTTCGGCCTTTCGGAAAAGGACATCGACTGCACTATACGGGTAAGCCTCAGCGGCTCAAACACCATTGAAGAAGCCGAACGCTTTATTCACGTTCTCGAAAAAAGCATGAATACGCTGGCAAAAATCAAATAGCCTTTGCTATTAAAGAAAGGACATCCAAATGGAAATCTATGACTATGTAAAATCCGTCTGCGCCAAAGCATCCGAGGCAAAAATCGGGCTTGCAGGCGCGGATTCCAAGACCAAAAACGGAGTGCTTGAAAAAATCGCCGCGCTTCTTCGGGAGAGAACCGAGGAAATAACTGCGGCAAACAAACGCGACTTGGATGCCGCCGGCAAAAACGGCGTTCCGTCCCATATGCTTGACAGACTTCGCCTTGACGAGAAGCGTATTTTTGACATTGCAGACAGCCTGTCAACACTGGTCATGCTTGACGACCCCATCGGCTCAGGCACGCGTACTACCCGTCCAAACGGGCTTATTATCGAACATATTCGAGTTCCTCTCGGTGTGGTGGCAATTATATATGAGGCACGCCCCAACGTAACCGTAGACGCGGCGGCCCTTTGCATAAAAACGGGTAATGCCTGCGTTCTGCGAGGCGGCAAGGAAGCAATCGAAACCAACCGCGTCCTTGTGACAATTATGCGCGAAGCTCTTGAGAGCATGGGCTTGTGTGCCGATGGAGTCGGTCTTATCGACA
The DNA here is from genome assembly GCA_045592185.1 of Candidatus Flemingiibacterium sp. Lineage (GTDB taxonomy): Bacteria > Bacillota > Clostridia > Oscillospirales > CAG-272 > Flemingiibacterium. The sequence continues at coordinate 964 of JAZNUF010000192.1, read as the reverse complement.
ACACCACCCGTGAAAGCTCCGCAGCCCTTATGAAAATGCGTGGTCTTGTTGACTTGCTTGTGCCTCGGGGCGGCGCAGGACTTATAAAAAGCGTTATTGACAACGCGGAAGTGCCGGTTATCGAAACGGGCGCCGGCAACTGTCATATTTATATTGACGAGTCTGCGGAAGTTGCCCTCGGAGTCAAAGTGGCAATTAACGCAAAAATGTCCCGTCCGGCTGTATGTAACGCCGTTGAAACCATGCTTGTTCACAAAAATATCGCCGAGGAATTTCTGCCGGAATTTGTTAAGGCTCTCGAAGGTCGCTCCCTTGAAATCCGCGGCTGCGAGAGGACGCAAAAAATCATCTCCTGCACACCGGCAGCGGAGGAGGACTACGCCACGGAATATGATGACTATATCCTTGCCGTGAAAATAGTATCGGATGCAAGCGAGGCTATCGACCACATTAACTGTTACAATACGGGTCATAGCGAGGCTATCATCACCCGTAACATGGCAAACGCCGCCCGATTCCAAAAGGAAGTTGACGCCGCAGCGGTGTACGTCAACGCATCCACCAGATTTACGGACGGCGGCGAGTTTGGTTTCGGCGCAGAGCTGGGCATCTCCACACAGAAGCTCCATGCGCGAGGACCTATGGGCCTTACAGCTCTTACCACAGGAAAATACTTAATCCTCGGTGACGGCCAAATCAGATAACCCCAAAGGTGACGGCAAAGTCCGTCACCTTTCTAATTTTCGCTCGCTTTCGATTGATTCAGACGGGCGGATATGGAAATCCGCCCCTACGGAGATATCCGTGATTCGTTGTTCTTCTCTCGGTGACGGCGAAGCTCGTCACCCTAACTTCCCCCGCACCCGACTGCCGAATTGGCTTCGCTCCCGAAATGTCGTGCGTACACCCTCCCTTTTCCACCAAACATAATGCGATTGCAGCAGCCAATCCGCCCCAAACCCCA
>JAZNUF010000191.1:0-8225 GCA_045592185.1 Candidatus Flemingiibacterium sp. | reverse complement strand
CGAGTCTCTCTGCCATGGTCTTCTCACTGCGAGTTCTCGAATAGGTTACTACCCAACGCAGACCAAGAGTCTGACGTCTTTCTGCTCTTACCTCCATCGGTACCTGGTAAGTGGAACCGCCTACACGGCGAGCCTTAACTTCAAGCACAGGCATTATGTTTTCAAGAGCTTCGTTGAAGGCTTCGAGAGGGTTTCTACCCAGCTTTGCTTCTACGATTGCGAAAGCATCGTAAACGATCTTCTGTGCAACACCCTTCTTGCCATCATACATAATGTTGTTGATAAGCTTTGTTACGAGCTTAGAATTGTACAACGGATCCGGTAAAACGTCTCTTTTGGAAATTTGACCTCTTCTCGGCATTGTAACTTCCCTCCTTCATATAAAATTATGATATCATAGGTACTCGAAAGATTTCTCCCGTTCATGCTTTTGCAAAAGAAGCGCTCGGAAACCGATTATCATAATTGCGGATACAATAAACAAATTCCGACTATTTTCTTTTAGACACCAAGCTGACTTAAGGATATTCTATACCTTGTTGCTTTTTCCCTATCTGAGCAGGGAACACTCATAAATGGGACTTAAGATTACTTCTTAGGTCTCTTTGCGCCGTACTTGGAACGGCTCTGGTTGCGGTTTGCAACACCCTGTGTATCGAGGGTACCGCGGATAATGTGGTAACGCACACCGGGGAGATCGCGTACACGTCCGCCGCGGATAAGCACTACGGAGTGCTCCTGGAGGTTGTGTCCGATACCGGGAATGTAAACAGTCGCCTCAAGACCGTTTGTAAGTCTTACACGGGCAATCTTACGAAGTGCCGAGTTAGGCTTCTTAGGGGTGGTCGTGGTGACTTTTGTGCATACGCCTCTTTTCTGAGGTGAGCTTGCGTCAGTTGCGGAGTCAGTAAGGCTGTTGAAGCCGTGCTGAAGAACAGGGGCCTTGGATTTATAAGCCTTTTCTGTACGTCCCTGCTTGACGAGCTGGTTAAAGGTTGGCATATCGCACCTCCTTTTCTTAGAAAATATAGAATTTGTTCATCTTGACCGACACCCAAAAAGGCATCGTTTCGCCGCAAAACATATCAAGACAAGATAAATTATAGCATGAAGATGTCAAAAAGTCAAGAGTTTCTTTGGAATTTTACAATTTACAGAAAAAATCTCCTCATTTCACAAAAATAAATTTAGTAAAGCATATTATTATCGCAATCATTGCCAATTATGCACAAAAATAACCTCACTTTCCGTAACCCAAGTTATGTTTGCACATATAATAATAAGGAAATATTCAGTGGGATTGGAGGACTTGGACATGGAAATAATAGAAATTTTTGAAATATTTTTATCCATTGTTGCCGTTTTCGGCGGTTACTGCATACTTGACATGGTGAAATTACGGCTTTTATATCCGAAGGGCGTGCGGCGAAATGTTCGCGGCGCAGTGATTTTTAGGGACATTGATGACTTAAATGATACGGTGCGGTACATAAGGTATCTGCAAAAGGAAAATAAAATTTCAAGTGAACGGTTGATTATTCTTGTAAATGATGATATAATTAATGGTAACGAGAATTTTTCCGAGCTTTACCGCTGGGGGGAAGTCTTTAAGTATAACGAATGTAAGGAATTGTGTCAAGATGATGAGCTTCGAGGCGGACGAGAGAAATCTCGTAACGATAGAAGGGACGGTTGAGTCCGTAATATATGAAAATTCCGATAACGGATACACGGTTTTTGATATGTCCGTGGATTCCGAGGAGGATATAATAACTGCTTGCGGAATCCTTCCGAATACAGCGGTTGGCGACAAATTAAAGTTGGTTGGTCAGTGGACTCTCCACAAAAATTACGGTAGGCAGTTCAGCGTTGCTTATTACGAAAAAAGCCTGCCCGCTACCGCAAACGAAATTCTTCGCTACCTTTCAAGCAGGGCGGTTAAGGGAATCGGACCAAAGACTGCGGAAAAGCTTGTGAATCTGTACGGCGAGGATACCTTTGACGTTATCGAAAATCACCCCGAATGGGTAGCAAAAATTCCCGGTATTTCCGCTGCCAAGGCAATGGATATTTCCGAGAATTTTAAGGAACAGTTCGGAGTTCGCACGCTCATGATGTTCTGCCGTGAATATTTGTCCGCGGCAATGTCCGTAAATATTTATAAAAAATGGGGCGGAGCTTCTCTTGACATTATTAAACCCAACCCCTATCGGCTGTGTGATGAAATTCGCGGAATTTCTTTTGAACGTGCGGATATGCTTGCCAGATCCATGGGCGTGGCGGAAGATTCGGATTATCGGCTTGACAGCGGAATAAAATGGATTTTGTCGGAGATGGCGCGCGTGGGTGGACATTCGTTTTTGCCCTATGACAAGCTATCGCTGCTTGCTGCCGAGCGACTTTGCGCAGACCATGGAAAAATCCAAGAGCGAATTTCCGAAATGATTAAAATAGGCAGCCTTATTCGTACCTCCGTTGAAGGAATTGACGGCGTTTACGACAGCCGAGCATTCCGTTGTGAAAGGGAAATTGCCAAAAAGCTCTCCCTTGTTGACAGAATTTGTCCAAGACTTGATATTGGTGACGTTGAAAGACTGATTGGCAGAATTGAAATTGCCGAGGACAAGCACTACGCCCATCTGCAAAGGCTGGCGATCCAATATGCGGTGAACAACGGGGTGATGATTCTCACCGGTGGTCCTGGAACGGGGAAAACTACCGTTATAAGGGCGGTTATAAATATATTTAAAACCCTCGATATGGACATTGCCTTGGCGGCTCCCACGGGACGTGCGGCGAAACGCATGAGCGAGGCTACGGGATGCGATGCCAAGACGGTGCACCGACTGCTTGAAATGGAATTCGGAGAAGAGGATTACGGCGTTTTCAAAAGAAATGAAAACGAATTGCTTGACGAAGATGTAATCATCATTGATGAAGCATCTATGCTGGATATGTACCTTATGGATTCGCTTTTAAAGGCGGTTAAGCCGGGGGCGCGGCTTATGTTCATTGGAGATTCCGATCAGCTTCCCTCGGTGGGGGCAGGGAATGTACTTGGTGACCTTATTTCATCGGAAAGGTTTACCACCGTGAAGCTTACGGAGATTTTCCGTCAGGCGGGTGAAAGCCTTATCGTTACAAACGCTCACAAAATAAATGAAGGCGAGATGCCTCAACTTAACGCTAAAGACAACGACTTTTTCTTTCTGTCGCGCCTCGGCGATGGGGAAATATCAAAGACGATAGTAGAGCTTTGGAATAGTCGTCTTCCGAAAAGCTATGGCGAGGAAATTGCCGATAATATTCAAGTTATTTCTCCTTCTCGAAAGGGAGCAGCGGGAACGGAAATGCTCAATAAAATGCTTCAGGAAACGCTTAATCCCCCATCGGCTAAAAAGCGGGAAAAGCTTTTTCGCGAGAGAATTTTCCGTGAGGGCGACAGAGTGATGCAGATTAAAAACGATTATGATTTAACCTGGGAAAAGGATGGAAACGAGGGCTTCGGCGTATTCAACGGAGATATCGGAATTATTGAAACCATCAACCTGCCTGCAGAGCAGATGGTAATTAATTTTGACGAGCGTTTGGTGACTTATGATTTTGGCAGGCTTGAGGAGCTTGACCACGCATGGGCAATTACGGTGCATAAAAGTCAAGGAAGCGAATACCCGGTGGTGATAATGCCTGCGCCCCTTTCATGTCCCCCTATGCTTCTTACGCGCAATCTCCTTTATACCGCCGTTACACGCGCTAAGAAGATGGTGATTATTGTTGGACAGGCAAATACGGTAAGTCAGATGGTACAAAATAACAGACAAATTATGAGATACACGGGGCTTTTTAAATGTAATGAAGATTCTTGATTTGATTTTTCCGCCGAAGTGTGCCTGCTGTGGCGAGCTGCTTGAATATGGTACAAAATTGCCCTTTTGCGCCACTTGCCATGCTGAATGGGAATATGCGAAGATTCACTGCGATGACGAAAATTTCGGTACTGCCGTAACTGTATATAATCACAAATATGTGATGATGGAGAACGGCGGATATGCGGCATATCTTGTGAAATATCTGCCAAGCAAGCGGGACAGCGCGGAAAACCGTTTGATATATGACCTTAAAAATTACAGTTACTCGAGAACAGTGGATTTTGTGGCATCGGAGTTTGCCGCGCTCATTTATGATACAGCTCCGTTTATCTGTAAAGGCGGCTCTCGAAATTCGGATGCGGTTATCACGTGGATTCCAAGGAGCAGCGGTACAAAGCTGAAATACGGCTTTGACCACATGGAAAGATGCGCTATGGTGTTAGGAAAGAAAATCGGTATCCCTGCTAAACGTATTTTGATTAAAAATTCAAAAGCCCGTGAGCAGAAACGGTTATCCCATAGAGAACGGCAGATAAACGCAGACGAAAGTATGATGCTCAGAAAGGGCGAGAGGCTCGATTCCAAGCTCGTTGTGCTAATTGACGACATAATAACCACCGGAGCCTCCGTAAATGCTGCCGCAAAACTCATGACCGAAGCGGGTGCCGCGCAGATTATCGCGATAACCATCGCCGCGACTGCCCATGATGAAAGGCAAAAATATGATATAAGTGAGAATTTTAATTTATTTTAATAAAAAGGCGGACCGCAAGAAAATTTTGGAAGCGATTTTTAATTATTAAAAACCGAGATGTCCTTTTAACAAAAGTGTACAAAAAAAAGGTCGAAAAATCGGCGATATGCGAATTTACAAAATCAAAACAAAAGTGTATAATATAATACGCCATCAGTGATATGGTTAATTTTTTTGCCGAGGCAATGGTGGTATGGAATACTTAATGAAAAACGGCTATGCGGAATAACAAGCGTATGTTATCACCTCGCAGTGCCGTTTTTTATTTTAAAATAATGTAAGAAATGTTGGCGTTTCGGTTGACAAATGGGACATTTTGAGGTATAATATAACATGGTAGTGTGTTTTTTCGGAGCCGCTGCCGCTAAGCTATTTTTCTTTGACTTGAAAGGACTGGAAACCAATGGTTCGTAGTATGACCGCTTTCGGGCGTGCGACAAAAAGCTGCGCTGCAGACGGCAAAAATATAACTGTTGAATTAAAGAGTGTTAATAACAGATATCTTGACTGTACGGTAAAGATATCAAGGGCATATACATTCCTCGAGGACCGTGTGAGAAAATACGTTCAGACGAAAGGTATATCCCGCGGAAAACTTGACGTATATGTTGGGGTGGAAGTGGTCGAGAATGTAGGTGTGAGCGTAGATATTGACCGTGCCTACGCCGAGAGCTATATAAATGCTCTCAGAAAACTTCAAAAGGAGTTCCAGCTTACAGATGACATCTCTGTTATGACGGTGGCAAAGAACAACGAGGTTTTCACAATCACAAAGCTTGAAGAGGATGCGGAACGGGATTGGATGATGATACAGCCCGTGCTTGACGAGGCTATTGCCGCTTTCCTGACGGTACGCGAAACAGAGGGAGAACGGCTTAAGGCGGATATTCTCGAAAAGCTTGAAAAAATAGAGAAGATTGCAGAAGATATAAAGACCCATTCCGAGGAGGAGATATCGAATTACCGCCAAAAATTTGAAGAAAGACTGAAAACGCTTCTGGCGGACAACGGGGTTGAGCTTAACCCAAATATGGTTCTTACCGAATGTGCAATATATGCCGACCGAGTTGCCATTGACGAGGAGCTGGTACGGCTTTCCTGTCATTTTGACGCCATGCGTGAAATTTTCAAATCGGACGAGCCGGTGGGAAGAAAGCTTGATTTTCTTATGCAGGAGATGAACCGAGAAACTAACACCATAGGCTCAAAGGCACAAAACGTGCAGATTGCCTCCATGGTGGTAGAGATAAAAAGTGAGCTTGAAAAGATTCGCGAACAGCTTCAAAATATCGAGTAGTCCGAAACGAGGTGGAAAATCATGAAATTTATAAACGTAGGATTTGGAAACATGGTTGCTGCCGAGCGCGTGGTGGCGGTGGTCAGCCCCGACAGCGCGCCGATAAAGCGGCTTGTGCAGGATGCAAAGGACAACGGGCGTGCTATTGATGTCACTTGCGGCAAACGTACCCGTGCTGCCATAATTACCGACAGCGAGCACGTGATTCTTTCCGCGTTCCAATCGGAAACTATATCCAACAGACTTAACGACAACGATGAAGATGAGCAGGAAGAAGAGCTATAATGCTCTCACGAAAGATTGGACTGTAGAATGAAAAAAGGAATTTTACTTGTAATATCGGGCCCCTCCGGAAGCGGCAAGGGGACGGTGATAAAAAGGCTCATGGAGCTTGATAGGAATTTTGTTTATTCTGTGTCGGCAACCACCAGGACTCCCCGTGTCGGTGAAGTGGACGGAGTTAATTATCACTTTATGACTCGTGAGGCTTTTGAGGGGCGTATTGCATCGGATATGATGCTCGAATACGCTGAATACTGCGGAAATTACTACGGTACACCCAAAAAAGAGGTAGACGAGAGTCTTGCTCTCGGAAAAAATGTCATATTGGAAATAGAGGTTGCGGGGGCTATGCAAATAAAGGAAAAATGCCCCGATTCGGTGATGGTTATGATAACGCCGCCGGATTTTAAAACCTTGGAGGCAAGACTTCGCGGACGGGGGGACGATGTGCCCGAGGAGGTTATTCGCCGCCGTCTTGAAACCTCCCGTATTGAGCTTGCACAGCTTACCGCTTACGATTACATTGTTATCAATGGTGACGATATGATTGATGATGCCGCACGAGAAATAATGGAAATTGTGGATTCGGAAAAGCATCGGGTGAAGCGTGCCGAGGAATTTGTCAAAGACTTCTTTGCTGAATAAAGTTCGGAGAAGAAAATTAAATAAAAATATTGTTTATGCCGCATTGTCGGCGGAATGGAGATTATTATGATTTACCCATCTGTGGAAGAGCTTGGTCAAAACGGAAGATTTAATCGCTATATTCTTTGCATCGCTACAGCTAAATGCGCACGCCTTGTAACCGATGAATATGTTAACCAACGTGAACAGGCAGAAAAGCTGATTGCAAACAAGGAAACGGATAAGAGCCTCGCCTCAATGATAAAGCGTGATATCCGCGATGAAAAAGCGGTCAAGAACGCTATAAACAGACTTTATCATGGCGAGTACAAAATTGATGAATCCTCTATTACCTTAAGGGATTTTAACTGATGTCATTAGAACAAAAAGCCTGTGCGGTGGCAAGAGTCCATATACTCGAGCTGCCGTATTCGGCTGACAAGCCTTATGATTACATGATACCGGAGGAGCTTGTCGGACGTGTTCATGAGGGGTCATTGGTGCTGGTCGGCTTTGGAGCTTCGGGACGGAACGGGGCGAAAAAAACGGCTCTTGTCACGGAACTGTCAGACTATTCGGAATATGAAAATTTAAAGCCCGTGCTTGCCGTTGCGGATGAGCGTTTCTCTTTATCCGAGGAGCTGCTCGGGCTATGTGCTTTTCTTAAAGAGCGAACCTTTTGCTCCTATGGGGAAGCGGCTGCCACTATTCTGCCCAGCGGGGCGATGGGGTGGCTTTTTCGGTCGAAGCGGGAGCCAAAAGAGCGATACTATCTAAAAATCGGAAGCTTTCATGGGATACGACTCGGTGCTTCTGAAAAGAAAATCGCGGAATATATGTCGGAAAATACCGAGTATTCGGAGGGGGAGCTTATCGGTAAGCTGGGAGTTTCCCGTACTACTCTGAAGAATATGGCGGCAAAAGGGCTTATTGCTTTACGCGAGATTGAAATTTATCGCAATCCTTATGCTGACCGAGGAAAGATTACGGATGCAAATTCCCTGAGCGAAAAGCAATCTGCTGCCGCTGTGGAGCTGTCGGCTCTTGCTGTGTCCCATAAGCCTTGCGCGGCGTTGCTTTACGGCGTCACGGGAAGCGGAAAAACACGGGTTATCAAATCGGTCATTGACGAAGTTATTGCCGATGGACGATCGGTTATTGTGCTTGTTCCGGAAATATCTCTGACGGGGCAGACTGTGGATTTATTCTGCGGTTACTTCGGGAGCCGTGTGGCGGTTTTACATTCATCCCTGTCCGAAGGGGAAAAAATTGATGCGTGGAAACGAATCCGTTCTCATGAGGTGGACGTGGTTATCGGTACGCGCTCGGCAATATTTGCTCCTCTTGATAATCTGGGAATGATAGTTATTGACGAGGAACAGGAGCATACCTACAAGTC
>JAZNUF010000190.1:0-7074 GCA_045592185.1 Candidatus Flemingiibacterium sp. | reverse complement strand
GAGGAGTCTGAGCCACGGAGAACACCTTAAGCTCATCAACCGCAATTTCGATTTCACCCGTGGGGATATTCTTGTTTACGGCCCCCTCACCTCTTGCTCTTACCACGCCCTTTGCGCAGATTGAATATTCGGAACGAAGGGTAAAGGCGGTGTCAAAAACAGCTCTGTCCGTATTGTCGTCAAAGGCAAGCTGTACAATGCCGGAACGGTCGCGGAGGTCTACAAATATAAGTCCTCCAAGGTCACGCTGACGCTGCACCCATCCCATAAGGCAGACATTTTTGCCAATATCCTTTTTGGAAAGCTCTGCTACATAGCAAGTTCTTTTATCATTGTTTGTAAGTTGTGCTCCCATTTTATATCACCTTTTTATAAAATATTATTTGAAATTTCCGCTGTACCGACAATATCGAAGTTGATTTGTCCTGAACTATATTATATCAGATTTTTACGGCATTTGCAATACCAACATTCACATGATTAACGATTTGACGTTTTATTCATCTATAAAACTTATTTTTTAGGTAATAACGTACAAAAATTTCTGATATTCTCAGCCTCCCGTACTGATTATCGACTCCGCGTGTCGAAAAACGCCTGCGATTCTTCTTTACATATCACTTAATATATGGTAATATATAAGAGTAATTACATACCGGTATGCAGATACAAAATAACGGAGAAAGGTATCTGTATAAAAATGACATTCAAAAAGCCCGAGGAATCGGTTCTTTACTTTTTCAAGCAAATCGACAACTCCACCGCCATGGAGTGCAGCGTAATCTCAATGCCCCTTCGTGAGTTTTCCCGTTCCACATATAATTTCACTTTATCCTTAAAAAGCGGCTCTCTCTGTCAATCGGAAACCGTAGAGGACGCAACCTGCGAGCGTACCGAAGCCGAGCAGCTTTTTAATCTCATCTGCACAAGTAATGTGTACCCCTGCCATCTGAGGGATATTATATGCGACAATATCGGCAGATTACCGTATGATTCCGCCACCGATTACGGTATCGCCCCAATATAAAACCACCGATTGGCCTTTGGTCACCGCCCGCTGGGGTGAATCGAATTTTACATGAAGCTCATCGGTATCCGTCTGAACAACTGTTGCAGCGGCTTCCCTTGCACCGTATCTTATTTTTGCGGTAACTCTCATGGGAGAAGAAATCTCACGGAGAGCTATCAGATTTATATTATCGGCATAAAGTTCCGTTGAAAAAAGGCTTGCTTCGGGACTTAATGTAATTGTGTTCTCGGAGGGGTTTATTCGGCTTACATACACAGGGCTTCCCATAGCAACTCCAAGTCCCTTCCTTTGTCCCACTGTATACCTGATTATTCCCTTGTGTCTGCCGAATACCTCTCCGTTTTCTCCAATGAAATCTCCCTCGGGATAGGTCTTCCCCGTATAGCGCTCAATGAAGGCTGCATAATCCCCATCGGGTACGAAGCATATATCCTGACTGTCGGGCTTATCCGCATTAATAAACCCCTGCTCCTCGGCAATTTTTCTGACTTCTTCCTTTGACAGGGAGCCAAGGGGGAAAATAGTACGGCTCAACTGCTCTTGCGTAAGCGCCCATAAAACGTAGGTCTGGTCTTTTGTCACGTCCGCCGAGCGTTTCAGTAAATACCGTCCCGACTCCGCGTCCGCCTCAACTCTGGCGTAATGCCCCGTAGCGATATGAGAACATTCCATAAGATCCGCGCGGCTCAAAAGCTGTCGCCATTTTATGAAACGGTTGCAATCAATACATGGATTCGGAGTACCGCCAGCCTCGTAGGTATTGATGAAACGGTTAATGACATTTTCTCTGAAGCCCTCGCTGAAATTGAAGACGTGGTGTTCAAGTCCAAGTCGAAAGGCAACACTTCGGGCGTCCTCCGTATCGGTAAGGGAGCAGCAGGATTTATCTCTGTCGAGAGCGATGTCCTCGTTTGAAAAGAGCTTCAGCGTGACGCCCACGGCAGAAACTCCGCTTTTCTTCACAAGATACGCGGCAACGGAGCTGTCAACTCCGCCACTCATTGCAACAAGTACCCGACTTTCCATCCTTTAACCTTACCCTTTCCCAAGCTTACACTACATCTAATTATACCACACCGCCCCCATACTGTCAAGCAAAACGAGACCGACCGCTGTAATTTCGGCGGCTTTTTTATTTATTTTAGCCTTTTTATGCATAATGCACTCAAAAAGCCTTGGAAATTTTTAAAATTTATAAGATAAAAAGCAATATGGCTATTGACAAATCCGGTTGAACATGGTATAATTGAAGAGCCGCATGATTGTACGGTCTTAATTTTTGCGCCCTTTTGCGCAAAAAACCGGCGTCAGCGAGTTCATGGCAAAATGCCATTCAGAAAGTGAGGTGCTTTTCGTGTTTGCAGTTATCGTAACAGGCGGAAAGCAGTACAAGGTTAACGAAGGCGATGTTATCTTCGTAGAGAAGCTTGATATCGAAGCCGGAGAAAAGGTTACTTTTGACAAGGTGCTGGCTATCGGCACTGACGACAAGTTCACCGTAGGTGCTCCCGTTGTTGAGGGCGCAAGCGTTGTTGCTAATGTCGTAAAGAACGGCAAGGGCAAGAAGATTCATGTCCTTAAGTACAAGTCCAAGAAAGATTCAAAGAAGAAGATCGGTCACAGACAGCCTTACACTAAGGTTCAGATTGAAAAAATCGTTGGCTGATATTTGCAATGACTAAGATTATTTTTCACAAGTGGGATAATGTCTTTTACGGCTTTTCGGAGCAGGGCCATACGGGATACGGCGAAGCAGGCGATGATGTTCTCTGCGCGGCGCTTTCCGCAATGACCATGCTTATAATCAACACTATTGAAGTTTCCTTTGCTTCAAATGTTGATTACACCATTGATGAAGCCACCACCGATATTAAGGTAATCGCTCACGGAGCCCTCCCCGAGTATGAGGAGGACGAAAAAAAGCGGTATGCCGTATCGGGACTTATCCAGGCTTATTACTACCAGCTTAACGATATGCTTGAGGAATATTACGATTTTCTCGATGTCGAAGTGGTAGAGGAATTAATCTGACTTGGCACGCAAGCTATTTCTAAGTTAAAAGATAATGGAGGTAAGTTAGCTATGTTAAAGCTTAGTTTACAGTTTTTCGCTCATAAAAAGGGTGTTGGTTCTACTAAGAACGGACGCGACAGCGAAGCAAAGCGTCTTGGCGTTAAGAAGGCCGATGGCCAGGCTGTAAAAGCAGGTAACATTATCATCCGCCAGAGAGGTACTTCCGTACATCCCGGCAACAATGTCGGTATCGGCAAGGATGACACCCTGTTTGCTCTTATTGACGGCAAAGTTAAGTTTGAGCACATCGCAGGCGGCAAGAAGGCTGTCAGCGTATACAGCGCGTAATCTATAGTTAAATAAGAAGAAGCGGACTGCTTTTGCAGTCCGCTTTTCCTTGCCTTAGAGGAAATTTCCCATTAACGCTTGACAAAATAAAAATTTAGGTGTATAATATCCTTATCAGCGAAACGGATTTTCCCCATCCTCGCCATCACAGAGAGAGTCGGGTGCTGGAACGGCTTATGGCGAAATGCGGACTTAACCGCCGTTTTATTGACCTTACGGTCATTTTGCTCCGCGCAGGAAATGGCGCGGCGGACTCCGCCGTTATACGGACTCGGGTTTGTGACTCGGGACAGAGTAAAAAAATCGGGTGGAACCGTGGGAATTATCTCACCCCGAAGGTATAATATTTATTATGCCTCGGGGTGTTTTTGTATTCTCCGAGGTGGAAAGGAATTATCATGTTCAAAGTAAAATTTGCAAACGGAGCTACCGCAGAATTTGACGCTCCAACCACAGTGTACGAAGCGGCAAAAAGCCTTGAGCTTACTGACCGTTCCTCCCTTGCCGCCCTTGTTAACGGCGAGGTTCGCGCCCTCTCTTACCCCTTGGATTCAGACGCAGAGGTGAAAATCCTCACCTTTGATGATGCGGAAGGCAAGCACGTATTTTGGCACACAGCTTCCCACATTCTTGCGCAGGCTGTAAAACGTCTTTATCCCTCGGCAAAGCTGACCATCGGTCCTGCCATTGAAACCGGATTCTATTACGACATCGACAGCGATGTGTCATTCACTCCCGAAATCCTTGGAAATATCGAAGCCGAAATGCAGAAAATTGTAAAGGAAAATCTTCTTATTGAGCGTTTTACGCTTGACCGTAACGAGGCTGTCAAGCTCATGAATGAAAAGGATGAGCCTTACAAGGTGCAGCTTATAGAGGAGCTTCCCGAGGGTGAGGAAATTTCCTTCTACCGTCAGGGAGAGTTCACCGACCTTTGCGCAGGTCCTCATATCTTCTCAACGGGAGCTGTAAAAGCCCTAAAGCTTATTCAGTGTACCGGCGCATATTGGAAGGGTGACCAAGCCAATAAACAGCTTCAAAGAATCTACGGCGTTGCTTTCCCTGCCAAAGATATGCTTAAAGAGCACCTTGCCGCCGTTGAGGAAGCTAAAAAGCGCGACCACAATAAGCTGGGGCGCGAGCTTGAGCTTTTCACCACCGTTGACGTTATCGGTCAAGGTTTGCCCATCATGCTCCCCAAGGGCGCGAGAATAATTCAGCTTCTTCAGCGCTGGATTGAAGACGAGGAGCAGAAGCGCGGTTATCTTCTCACAAAAACCCCTCTTATGGCGAAATCCGACCTTTACAAAATATCCGGTCACTGGGGACATTATAAAGACGGTATGTTCGTTCTCGGCGATGAGGAAAAAGACAAAGAAGTCTTTGCCCTCCGTCCTATGACCTGCCCGTTCCAATATCAGGTGTTCTTAACCCGACAGCGCTCCTACCGTGACCTGCCCATGCGTCTTGGGGAAACATCTACCCTCTTCCGTAACGAGGACAGCGGCGAAATGCACGGTCTTATCCGCGTACGTCAGTTCACCATTTCCGAGGGACACTTAATTCTTCGTCCCGAACAGCTTGAGGACGAATTCCGCGGCTGTCTTGAGCTTGCCAACTACACTCTCGAAACTCTCGGACTTGCAGAGGATGTTTCCTACCGCTTCTCTCAGTGGGACCCGAACAACCGCGAAAAATATATCGGCACCGAGGAGCAATGGGATGAGGCGCAGGGTATTATGAAGAAAATTCTTGATGATATCGGTCTTAAGTATTCCATTGGTATCGGTGAAGCGGCATTCTACGGCCCTAAGCTTGATATTCAGATTAAGAACGTCCACGGAAAAGAGGACACTCTCATCACCATCCAAATCGACCAGCTCCTTGCAGAACAGTTCAACATGGAATATATTGATGTAGACGGGCAGAAACGCCGTCCGTACATCATTCACCGCACATCTGTAGGCTGCTACGAGCGTACCCTTGCGCTGCTCATTGAAAAGTATGCAGGCGCATTTCCCACGTGGCTTGCTCCCACTCAGATAGCGGTAATGCCCATAGGCTTCGAACAGCACGAATACGCGGAAGCAATCAACGCAAAGCTTGAAGCAGCAGGAATCCGCACATTCCTCGATGAGCGCAACGAAAAAATCGGTTACAAGATTCGCTCGGCACAGCTTGAGAAGATTCCTTATATGCTTGTTATCGGCGACAACGAAAAGAACGATGGTACGGTAGCTGTTCGTTCTCGCAAAAATGGCGACATGGGTGTTATGCCCTTTGACGAATTTCTCAGCAAAGTGCTTGTTGAAATTTCCACCAAGGCAAGATAACCCCTGTAAAGCGGTGTACTTTTGTACACCGCTTATTTTATGTGATGTCAAATTTACCTATTTCACAAAACTCCCAAAAATTTCAAAAAAGCCTTGACAAACCGCCAAATTTAGGATATCATATATATGTAAAATAATTTATAAAAAGGAGTATTATAACTATGACATCTGTTGATATCAAGCTGTCCTCCATTGAGGATGTGCGTAATTTTGTTAATATCGTTTCTAAATTTGATATGGATATAGACCTTATGTCCGGTCGTTATATCGTTGACGCAAAGTCTATAATGGGTATCTTCTCGCTTGACCTTTTGAAGCCCATTAAGCTCACCTGCCACAGCGAGAATGCGGATACGCTCATGGCTGAAATTAAGCCATATATCATCTGAGGCTATATAAAAAATCAGCTGGTGCCATATACGGGCACCAGCTTTTTTGTTTTCGTTTATTTTACTTAATAATCTTAATGCCGCCGATAACAGGAAGCTCTTTCGCACGTCCTGTAACCGCATTGACGATTCCGAGAACCATCCATATTAAACCGGCAATACCGACTACAGCTCCGACAATGCTTCCGGCAACGCAGAGGTGTATTGCACCGAATATAGCCGATACAATGGATACTGCAATACCGAGAATAAGATCTACAATAAAGAGCACCAGCCCTTGATTTGCATGGAAACGAGCAAACTTAGACTTGGGCGCTATCAAAAGCGGAACTATAAAAAGAAAAGCTATGTAAGAGAGAAGACTGAAAATCTTATTATCCTCAATATCTTTGGAATCATAATCCGCGGTGTTGTCAGCGGTGTTGGTAATTTTATTGAGGGTTTCGTTGAAATTATTGTCTGCCATATCTCTATCTCCTTTATTTTAAATTTATGGGGAACGTACACGCCGTTCCCCCATATTAAAGTTTTATTTATGCAAGCTCTGCAAAGTACTTAATTGTACGAACCATCTGGCTGGTGTAGGAGTTCTCGTTGTCGTACCAAGAAACAACCTGTACCTGATAGGTGTCGTCGTCAATCTTTGCAACCATGGTCTGTGTTGCGTCAAAGAGAGAGCCGTAACGCATACCGATAACGTCAGAAGATACGATCTCGTCAGTGTTGTAACCGAAGGACTCAGTTGCAGCTGCCTTCATAGCGGCATTGATGCTGTCCTTAGTAACGTCCTTGCCCTTAACAACCGCGATAAGAATAGTGGTAGAACCGGTGCAGGTAGGAACACGCTGAGCAGCACCGATGAGCTTTCCGTTAAGCTCAGGGATAACAAGGCCGATAGCCTTTGCAGCGCCTGTTGAGTTGGGAACGATGTTAGCAGCAGCAGCTCTTGCTCTTCTGAAGT
>JAZNUF010000189.1:0-1973 GCA_045592185.1 Candidatus Flemingiibacterium sp. | reverse complement strand
AAATTCGGTATCGTAAAGGTGTACGCATAAACATCTCTGTCGTACTTATTTTTCTTTTCAAAGGGTTTTGAAATGATAATGGCAATAATAAAAAGCACTATAAGAGAAATTGCCGCAACGATAATAAGAGGATATTTTTCTTTCAAATATTCAACATTCACATTCTTTGAAAAGCTCTTGAAAATCTTAAAAGGCATAAACAGATTAACGAGCAACGCGGAGATGATTTTAGCATGGTCGGCGTTGAGCTTTTTCAATTTTGTGAGTACAAATCCAAATATGATAAATGCAAAAAGCACTATCATTTTTGAGAATACGATTAACATTTTAATGCTTCCTTTCACAGG
The DNA here is from genome assembly GCA_045592185.1 of Candidatus Flemingiibacterium sp. Classification (GTDB taxonomy): domain Bacteria; phylum Bacillota; class Clostridia; order Oscillospirales; family CAG-272; genus Flemingiibacterium. Next base: position 1,626 of record JAZNUF010000189.1, on the reverse strand, counting down.
GGTCATGTAAAGATTTTGTTTATGAGCAGTTAAGTAGGAGGGTGTGCCCCTCCTACTTTGTTTTCATGTATTAACCAAGTCTTGCCTTAAGAGTGGCGAGCTCGTCATAAAGCTCCTTCGGAACACGGTTTCCGATTTGCTTGTAGAATTCATCAATTCCGGCAAGCTCATCTTTCCAAAGCTCGTTGTCCACACGGAGAAGCTCGCGAACTGTGTCGGTTGTAATGTCAAGACCGGAGATTTCGATATCCTCTGCCTTGGGAACAAATCCGATAGGTGTTTCAACGGCGTCAACTTTGCCCTCGCAACGAGCAAGAATCCACATAAGCACACGCATATTGTCGCCGAAGCCGGGCCAAATGAAATGTCCCTCATCATCGGTTCTGAACCAGTTTACATTGAAAATCATAGGCTGCTTTGCAATCTTCTTACCCATGGAGAGCCAATGTGCAAAGTAGTCGCCCATGTCGTATCCGGTGAAAGGACGCATCGCCATGGGATCACGTCTTACAACGCCTACTGCGCCGGTTGCCGCCGCGGTGGTTTCGGAAGCCATAATAGAGCCAACGAATACACCGTGCTGCCAGCTTCTCGCCTGATATACCAAAGGCGCGGTTTTTGCGCGGCGTCCGCCGAAAATAATCGCGGTCACGGGCACACCCTGGGGATTGTTAAACTCCTTAGAGAGGCAGGGGCAGTTAGCCGCGGATGCGGTAAAACGGGAGTTGGGATGCGCACCGCAGGTAGACTTATCCTTTTTGTCGTACTTGGTGCAGTCCCACTTGTTGCCTTTCCAGTCCACAGCGTTTGTGGGAGGATTATTGTCAAGGCCTTCCCACCAAACGGTGTTGTTGTCAAGGTTATGCACAACATTCGTGAAAATAGTGTTCTTCATGCAAGTATGAAGCGCATTGGGGTTGGACTGTTCGTTAGTACCGGGAGCAACGCCGAAGAAGCCGTTGTCGGGGTTTACAGCCCAAAGTCTGCCGTCATCACCCACGCGGAGCCATGCGATATCATCGCCTACGCACCACGCTTTATATCCCTTGTAAATTGAGGGAGGAATAAGCATAGCGAGGTTGGTTTTTCCGCAAGCGGATGGGAAAGCTGCAGTAACATATTTGATTTCGCCCTCGGGATTCTCAATACCGAGAATGAGCATATGCTCAGCCATCCAGCCCTCTTTTCTGCCGAGGTAAGAAGCTATGCGCAGAGCGAAGCACTTCTTTCCGAGAAGCACATTTCCGCCGTAACCGGAGTTAACAGACCAGATTGTGTTATCTTCGGGGAAATGGACGATGTAGCGATTTTCTTCATCGAGCTGTGCTTTGGAGTGAAGACCCTTGATAAAGCCTGCATCATCACCGAGAGCTTCCAGAACCGACACGCCCACACGGGTCATGATGACCATATTAAGTACAACATAGATAGAGTCGGTAAGCTCGATACCGTATTTCGCGAAAGGAGAACCGACCTCACTCATGGAGTAAGGGATTACATACATAGTTCTTCCCTGCATGGAGCCGCAAAAGAGCTTCTTGAGCTTTGCATACATTTCATCGGGAGCCATCCAGTTATTGGTGGGACCGGCGTCCTCTTCCTTTTCGCAGCAGATATAGGTGCGGC
>JAZNUF010000188.1:0-6121 GCA_045592185.1 Candidatus Flemingiibacterium sp. | reverse complement strand
GGAAGTCCGCTAACCTCCGAAAGTGCGGCCCTGAAGCCCTTTTCCTTAACCATACCTGCAAATTTTGCGGCAAACTCATCACTGTCAGCGGGGAATACGGTAGCCGCTGCTGCCGCGCGAAGGATATTGTCACTAGGCAAGCCGTGCTTGCGGCAAAGAAGCGCAGCACCTATAAGGCGGTCACCCTTCGCAAGCTTGCGGAGAATATCCCGTCCGACTCGTGCGCAGGTATCATGTAAATAGCTGTTTGCGAAACGGAAAAGTAAGTCCTCCGCCGCCGCTTTTATTTCATCAAGTGCCACTCCGTGCTCTGCGCTCAGTGCAGCAACGGACTCCATCATAGTTCCTCTGACTTTTTCGTAAATTTCAGGAACTGAAATGGCATCACTTATGTAGGTCTTGCCGGCAAGAGTGCCGAAATAAGCAGTAGTCGCATGGCCGAGGTTATGTAAGAACAGTTTCTTTTGAATAAAATACTCAAAGGGAGTAAAAGGCACCATATTTTTGAGATACGGAATCTCACCCTTGAAGCCTTTTTTGTCAACGGGCAGCTCACAGAAGGGCTCAACCCAAACCTTTAATATATTTCCCTCCTGCATCTCCTCCGACATAATCGGCACCATTCTTCCGATGGACGCCTCCACAAGACCGATCCTTTCATCAAAGAGAGTAATTTCCTCCGCGGTAAGTTTCTCTTTAATCAGAGAAGCAAGATACTTGTCCGCATCAATGAGATTTTCACAAATGATTATGTTAAGCACCTCATCAGTCTTCTTGAAACGGCGGCGTACTCCCTCAGCAATAGCTCCTGCTATTCTCGGGAGAATATTTACGCCTACAGCAGTCGCCATAATATCAGCATCGGCAATTACGTCAGCTACGGCGTCAATATTCTTGCCGTCCACACCATATACGTTTTCAACAATCTCCTCGTATCTCGCTTCCTCGGATACGATTTTCACAGGATAACACCTATCGGCGTTCAGCTTGTTTACAACCTCGGTGTTTACATCAATAAGTGCGGTTTCGTAGCCGGATTTTGAAAACAACTGTGTTATAAATCCTCGGCCAATATTTCCCGCACCGTACATTACTGCTTTTTTCATTTTCCTTTTCCTCTTTTCTATGCCATTAAATATTTAAGTACATCATCCGCATTGGTGTCTGCCTTAACCTTTTCCATTACCTGCTCAATGATGCCGTTTTTGTCAATGATAAATGTTGTACGGACTATTCCCATACCGACCTTGCCGCACATTTTCTTCTCCTGCCATACGCCGTATGCTTCGATTGCCCGGCGCTCCGGGTCGGAAAGCAGGGTAAAGGGTAGAGAATATTTCTCCGCGAATTTTCTATGGGAAGCCTCGGAATCCCGGCTGACTCCAACAACTACGCCGCCGAGAGCTTCAATCTCGGAATTATGCGCTGCAAACGCCGCCGCCTGCTTTGAACATCCTGCGGTATTATCCTTGGGATAAAAGTACAATACCGTACGCTTCCCTGCGAAATCGGACAGGCTTACTTTGTTCCCATCTTTATCGGTAAGGGTAAAGTCCGGTGCTTTATCTCCAACCTTAAGCATAATTATTTCTCCTTATTTCTCTCAAATATTTTATAGGCGTCATCCTTGGTGAAAAGATATTTTTTATCACAAAAATGACATTCAAACTGAATCTCCTCAGGCTTCCCCTCGGCGCGGCACTCGGCAAAAATCCCATCCACCTCGTCAATTCCGAGGCTTAAAAGCGCTCGTGACAGCCGTTCTCTTGAACAGTCGCAGGCGTATCCCGCATTAATCTCGTCAAAAATATCGTACTCAATCCCCTCAAGAACGATATCCATAATCTGTTCATTTGTAAGCCCATCGGCAAAAAGGGATGAAATATTTGAAAGCTTGTTTGCGTTCTTTTCAAGCTGAGAAATGGTATCCTCCGCCGCAAAAGGAAGCAAGGACACAAGCACCCCTCCCGCCGCTTTACAGCTAAAATCTCGGTCAATTAATACTCCGAGAGCACAAAGGCTGGGAGTCTGCTCGCTTACGGCAAAATACTGTGTTATGTCCTCGGCAATCTCACCGCTGACAAGATTTATCATGCCCGAATAGGGTTCCTTCAGCCCGATATCCTTAACCACCGCAAGAGTACCTGCACCGATAGCACCCGAAACATCCAGCTTCCCGTTGGACTTCTTCGGTATATCAATACACGGTTCTGCGATATAGCCCTTTACATTCCCTGCGTAATCCGACACGGCAATGACGTTTTTGGCAGGACCATCTCCACGAATGTTGAGAGTTAGGGTGTTGCCCTTATCCTTCAGCAAAGTACCCATCATTGACGCGGCTGTTAATGTTCTGCCGAGAAGGGCTGACGCGGTAGGCGTTGTATGATGATAGCCTATGGCTGTATTGACCATATCCGTTGAGTTTATGACGAATGCGCGAGCACTTCCGTCCCGCGTCATCGCCCGTAAAATTGTTGATTTTGGATTCATGTTCCTTTTCCTAACAAAGTGATTTTAATTTTGCTCAGTATACGCCTGACCGTCAATGTTTATTTTATTGCTCTGGCGGTAAAATACCAGCGTTCCGTTTCCTTAGTAGTGGGCGACATATCAAAATCGGAAAAAACTCCGCACAGCTCAAAACCGCATTCCGCCAGGAGCTTTTTAACCGTTCCAAGACTATAGCAGCGCTCACGCTGTTCTTCATCGGTGCGCTGCCATCCGCCTTTTTCGTTTTTTGTAAATATACTCAGGTAAAAGTCGCAGAGCTTTGATTTCTTGTCGTATATGTTTTGCCAAGCACAGAAAACCCCTTCTTCTTCAAGAATGTACGCGTTTGTTCCGTAAACATTCTCAAATTTAGCCGGAGCGTTCATATCGAATAGGAAAAGTCCCGCCGGATTCAGATAATTATGAACATGGCGAAAAGTTTTTCTGAGCATTTCCGTCTTAGTAAGATAATTGAGTCCGTCAAGACAACAAACAACGGCGTCCACCGTTCCGTACAGCTCAAAATCTGTCATATCCTGACGAAGAAGCAAAACCGAATGGCGAAAATGCTCGTCATCGCATTTCTTTCTTGCCACAGACAGCATATCCTCTGACAAATCAATCCCCGTCATGTCATAGCCTCGCCGTGCCAGCTCAACCGTCATTGAGCCCGTACCGCAAGCAAGGTCAAGCAGCGACACGGGATTATTAGTCGAAAAAAGGGAAAATTGCCGTTCAATAAAATCCGCCCAGCCCTTGTAATCCACATCCCCATTCAGTAGGTCATATACGGGGGCAAGGGAGGTGTATGCTTCACTCATTTCTGGCGCTCTAAGCGTTCAAGAACGGTAATATAGCCATCGCTTCCGTACTTAAGGCAACGGTTTACACGGCTGATAGTTGCGGTGGAAAGTCCTGTACGCTCCGCAATTTCGGTGTATATGAAATTATCCTTAAGCATTTTTGCAGCAAGAAGTCTTTTGGACATTTCCTGAAGCTCCGCCACTGTGCAAAGATCTTCAAAAAAGCTGTAACATTCGTCAACACTTTCAAGAGTCAGTATACCTTTGAATAAGAAGTCAATTTTCTCGTCATTAAGCTTGTTCATGGTAATTTTTCCTTTCAAAAAATATTTCCTGTCGGGCACAAATGTAACCCCTTTTTCGGGAATTACCTTACTAATATTTTAATATATTTTTCGCCAAAAGAAATGAATTTTTTATGAACGTACTGTCAACATTTATGAAACGCTGAAATTTTTTAATATAAGCCCAGCAAGCTTTTCGTTATCCGCACCGAAAATGTATTTTGAAACCTGAATCTTAGCGAGTCTATCGAAAATCCCCTCTCTGGAAATATCCGCACCTATAAGTGCCTCTGAAAGTCCGGACACATCCTCCTCGCCGAAAAAGTCGCCGCTGATATTGACATCGGCAATTCGCCCGTCCGCCACCTTAAGGCTTACTTCTACTTTGCCGAAATCAAACCGTTCCTCGGCAAAGCTTTCAAAGTCGCCGTTTTTGCGGATATTCCATTCATCCTGCGAATATTTTTCCGCAGCCAATTTAGATATAGAATCAATATCTGCTTCCGACAAGCTGCAGATTTCCGCCGATAAATCCCGTTTTAAATAATCCGCAAGATAGCGGGTAAATTCAGATACATCGGGAACTTCCCTGCGAGATTTTTCAGAAAGCAGCTCCCATATATTTGCAACGCGGCTGCGTACGCTTGAAATGCCTTTTCCCTTTAATTTTGACGGGTCGGTATTTAAAAGAGCTGCCAAAGCTTCTAAGTTTGCAGAAAACAGCAAGGTTCCGTGGTGCATGGTCGTACCGTCAATTACGCATTGGGCGTTGCCGGAAATTTTTCGCTCACCGTCATCTTTCTTTACCACTATATCGTTTCGCCCGGAAAGCTCGGCTTCTACACCCAGCTCACGCAAGGCAGAAATGATCGGCTTTGTAAAATGAGCAAAGTCAAGTCCTCCGCTGACTCCGCCGGAAAGTATTCCGTTTTTGGGAGATATAAATGTAAAATTCAGATTTCCCGGGTCGTGGAACACTGCGCCGCCGCCCGTTAAACGGCGAACAATTTTTACCCCCTTCTCCCTTGCCGCTTCAACCTTCACTTGGGTAAAAGCGTTCTGATTTTTTCCTATAATTACCGATGGCTCGCTTCTCCATAGAAGAATTACGTCCTCACCGGTACTTCTGATAAAATATTCCTCGGAAGCAAGATTGAAATAGGGATCCTGGCAGGTGTTAATATATAATTTCATTTTTTACCATTCCATATAAAAGCTATGCCGCGCCCTTTGGGACGCGGCATACTTAAAACTTAATTAAAGACCGAGCTTACTTCTGTTCATGCGCTCAACATCGCTGCAGTTGGTCTTTGCAACATATCCCGGAATGGGCATGAGCTTTTCATGAATGATGTCGATAATGCCGTCAGCCTGGGGGAAGAAGTCCTTATCGAGCTCATAGCTGGGAGTGATCCAGTTGCGAGAGCCGAGAGCAATAGGCGGAGCGTCAAGGTAATCGAAAGCAAATTCAGCGATATTTGCCGCCATATCTTTCATTACGGAGTTACGCTCGCAAGCATCGCCGACAATTACAACCTTACCGGTCTTCTTAACAGACTCGATAACCTTGGTGTAATCGAAAGGAACGATGGTACGTGCATCAATAACCTCAGCGGAGATATTGTACTTCTCCTGAAGTGTCTTCGCCGCATCCATTGCGCGGTAGAGAGTTGCACCGATGGTAACGATGGTAACGTCCTTACCCTCACGCTTGATATCGGGATCGCCAAGAGTGATTTCGTAGCGTCCTTCCGGAACACCGTCCTTCATAAACTGCTCGCCGATACCGTAAATTCTCTGGGATTCGAAGCAAACAACAGGGTCGGTTCCGTCAAGAGCTGCGGTCATGAGACCCTTTGCGTCTGCGGGAGTGTTGGGGAATATAACCTTAAGTCCGGGAATGTGAGCACAAAGTGCTGTCCAGTCCTGAGAGTGCTGTGCACCGTACTTAGAACCAACGGAAACGCGGAGAACGATAGGCATCTTAAGGATACCTGCAGACATGGACTGCCATTTTGCCATCTGGTTGAAGATTTCATCGCCTGCGCAGCCGATAAAGTCAGCGTACATAAGCTCAACGATTGCACGTCCGCCGCACATTGCATAACCTACTGCAGAGCCAACGATTGCGGACTCGGAAATAGGAGAGTTGAAGAATCTGTGGTAAGGAATAGCCTCGGTCATCTTCTTGTAAACACCGAATGCTCCGCCCCAGTCACGGTTATCTTCACCGTATGCGATAAGGGTGGGATCCTCGTAGAACTTGTCGATGATCGGCTCAAACAGACCGTCGGTAAGGTTGTACATCTTCATCTTGGAAACAGGCTTGCCGTCCTTGTCGGTTGCGGTTCTGACCTTGCCTGCGATTTCCTTGACGCGGGGGCACTCTTCCTTGGGCATGAGAACGTCGGGCTCGCGGGTGGGATCCATGCTTGCGACCTTTTCGTTGGAGAACATGATGGAGGCGATTGCATCGGGCTCCTTCTGAAGATCCATACGGGGCGAGATCTCGTCGTTGATGGCAAGCTTCATGATCTCGGT